>JAYTGM010000302.1:0-5064 GCA_043733425.1 Terriglobia bacterium | reverse complement strand
GCAAATTATCCCGGCTCAGGTCGATGGATTGAACGGAATGACCCGCACGCCGCAGCCAAGCCGCAGGGCTTGCGAGTCCAAACGGCTGGCGGCCCATCTCATAAGTAGAGAGCAGCAGTATTCGCACAGTAGAATGAGGATGTAGCAACAATGTTAGCAACCCAGACCATCGCAGAAGAGATCCTGGACCTGAAGCGCGACCGCCGCGCCATTCTTCTGGCGCATCATTATCAGGAAGCCGAAATTCAGGAGCTTGCCGATTCTGTTGGCGATTCGCTCGAACTCGCTCGCAAGGCCCGTAGCTTCCAAGGCGACGTCATCGCGTTCTGCGGCGTTTGGTTCATGGCGGAAACGGCAAAAATTCTGAACCCGGACCGCATCGTCGTGGTACCCGATAAGAACGCCTCCTGCAGCCTGGTCGAGAGCTGCCCCGTGGGGCCCATTCGCGAATACCGCCGCCGCAATCCCGATCACGTCATTGTCAGCTACATCAATACCTCTGCCGATGTAAAAGCCGAAAGCGATATCATTTGCACATCCCGCAACGCGGTAGATGTCGTCAACTCCATCCCTGCGGAGAAGACCGTGCTCTTCCTGCCTGATCGCAACCTGGGCGCGTACGTTCAGAAACAGAGTGGCCGCCAGAACATGAAAATCTGGCAGGGGGCTTGTATCGTCCATGCCACTTTCCCGGAGCGCCGCCTGCTTGAAAAGATGCGTGAGCACCCGGAAGCCATTGTAATCGCGCACCCGGAATGCCCCGAACCCGTGCTCAAGCATGCCGAGTTTATCGGCTCCACTTCCGCGCTGATCGATTATTGCGTCCGCAACCCCGCCCGGGAGTTCATCGTTATGACCGAAAGCGGCGTCAGTGTCTCCATGAAGAAGCTAGCACCCGGCAAGCAGTTCTACTTCGTCGCCAACGAGAATTGCAACTGCAGCGAGTGCCCCTACATGCGCATGAACACCCTTGAGAAACTGCGCGATTCCCTCGCGAACCTGGAACCCCGTGTTGAAATGGCGCCGGAGTTGATGCGCCGCGCTCTTCTGCCCATTGAACGAATGCTGGCTCTTTGATGGAACTCTTGTGACCGAACTCAAGGACACTTTCGGCCGCGTTCACGATAGCCTCCGCATCAGCGTCACGGACCGCTGCAACATCCGTTGCTTCTATTGCATGCCCGAAGAAGGTGTGAAATTCCAGGCGCGCGAAGAGATCCTAAGCTTTGAAGAAATCGAGCGTGTCGCTCGAGTAGCTGCGGCAAATGGCGTCACCAAGTTTCGTTTAACCGGCGGAGAGCCTCTGGTGCGCCATGATCTTCCGGTTTTGATCCGTAAGCTCCTCGCAATTCCCGGCATCCGGGATTTGGCGCTCACCACCAATGCTGTCCTTCTGGCACAACAAGCCGCGGCACTCTACAATGCCGGATTACGCCGCCTCAACATCCACCTCGATACGCTCGACCGCGAACGCTTTCACCAGATGACGCGGCGCGATGACCTTCCTCGCGTGCTGGAAGGAATCCGTGCAGCCCAGGAAGTCGGCTTCAAAAAGATCAAGCTGAACGCGGTTGCGGTGAAGAATCTGAACGAACCCGATATCGTGCCCATCGCAAGATTCTGCCGCGAAAACGGAATGGAAGCGCGGTTCATCGAGTTCATGCCTCTCGATGCGCAGCACTTATGGGATCGAAAGAAAGTCCTCTCCGCCAATGAAATGCACGCCCTGATTTCGAACGAAATTGGAGAGTTGGCGGAAGTGCCCGATGCCGATCCGCGCGCCCCCGCCACTGAATACCGCTATGCCGATGGCAGCGGACGAGTGGGCTTCATCGCGTCAGTCACAAAACCGTTCTGTTTAAATTGCAACCGCCTCCGGCTTACGTCTGACGGCAAACTGCGCTACTGCCTCTTTGCCATCGAAGAGACTGATATCAAACCGCTTTTGCGCAACGGAGCACCCGATGAAGCCCTCGCCGCGGCACTCCGGCAGACCACGCTCGATAAGTGGTTAGGGCACCAAATCAACTCCACGCAATTCGTGCCGCCGCCCCGCCCCATGTATTCTATAGGCGGTTAGTAGGGTGTTACGACCCACTTGTATTTCACAACGGGAAAATCTTTTGTATTGCGGGTGACCAACGTGAGACTGTGCTTTTTAGCAAGCGCGGCCTGAAAAGCGTCCGGCAGCTTCCATCTGTGAGTACGCCGAAATCCCGCTGCCAGGTCCGCAATATCCGCGTCGATCGGTAAGGAGGGAAAGCTGTTCAACAGTCTTAAAATCGGATCCGCGGTTTTCCCCACGTAGGGAACCAGAACTTCCGCGCGCGTGATGACGGAAATGGCGCAGTAAGCGTGATGCTGGTAAATGTAATCCGTGGCGTCGCGGTTACCATTCAGGTGATCGATCAGGATCACCGAATCGAGCAGAAACTTGATCAGTCCCACTCCGACCGGATGCGCTGTTGATATTCCAGCCCATCGCCTTCCGTCCACGTGCCGCTAGTCTGGGAAAGCAGTTCTTTGAAACCGCGTTCGCGATCTTCTCTCAGGAAACGAATCGCCACACGCACCACTTCCGTCATGGGCTTGCCTAAACGCTTGGCCTCCTCATCCAGCCAGAGCTTGTCGGTTTCCTCCAAACTAATAATCGTTCGCGGCATAACCCAACCATATCACATCACCTACTAAAAGTGATATCGCCAAGATCAAACGATATCTCATTCACCATCAGGTTACCACCCTGCACCGAGAGACTCTTCACCCCACTAAACCCAGCCGGCACGATGGCGCTGAACGCCAGGTAGCTCTTCCTCAGCTTGCTCTTCGCGGGAAGCCAATCGAATGTGGGCGTATCGAACAGCCTGGGTTGCGCCACCAGCGCCCTCACGGTCCCGTGAACCGGTGTATTGCTGAATTCCATGCCGCGTGTGAGCATGTCGGCGTTATTGGCTTCCCACACGTTGAGCCAGCCAAACTCCTTCGGGCGGAAGACATACCCCACCAGCAGATGCGTTGCTGGATTGTAGGCAGTCAGATAGGCAAGGCCCTTGGTATGATCCACCAGGAAGTTGTCCACGAACCCCGATTTCGGCACATCGGGAACTGTCGCGAGACCGTCGGCCCACTGCACCTCTGTACCGGTATTGTTGCGTCCCTGCTTCACTGCGGCATCGAACTGAGTCACGCCCTTCTTCAGGAACGGTGCCCCGAACGTCACATGCTCGCACCACCCCACGGGCCGGTCCCAGGCGCTCAGGTTTTCCGCCGTCTCGTCGAACAGTGCCACCTGTTTATGAATCCGCACGGTCCGGGTAAACCGGGTCATCGATTGCGGCAGATCCGCTGCGACGGTAATCCAGTCCGAGCCTCCCGCCAGCCTGCGCCACCGCGCGATACCGGTCTCTCCGTGGAACGTCATCCCAGCGCGCTCTTCTGTATCGGATGGGTTGCCCCAATACGGAAAGCAGAGATTGTGCCCCGCCAAGCCGCTCATCAGCTTCGCGCCGGACCCGCCGCCGTAGCGCGCCGCATCTCGTGCCGCATCGAACTTGTCGGGGTCAATCGTCGCGCGGTTCTGCACCCAAAGCGGGTTCACGGCCCCGCTCTCCTTGAGCATAAGTTCCGCGACATGCCCTCCCGATTGCAAAATCGAGAGCCGCAGCTTGTCGCTCTCGATGGTCCATAAATCCCGTCCGGGAAAGGAAGCCGCGGTAACCATGGCTATAGCACCCACGAACACTAGCACAGCGGAAACACGATTCATACCCTGTAATGGTATGCCCGGGTGATATTCTTATGGCCGTGGACATCGATCTTGACTCTCTGAAACGTGAAATCCTGGAGTACCTTGAGGCTTCCGGTTTCGCCGTATTCCGAAGCTTCGCGGGCGGCCTGGAAGGGCTCCCCATGGTGGGTTGGGATGTAGACGCTTATCCCGATTACCGCATGTTTCTCGACACCGCCAAGAAAGTGAACTGCAACCTGATTCTGATGGCGTCCACTCAGTTCGACGCTTCCGAAGAAGTGGATGGGCAGCTTGAAGAACTCGAAGACTGCGAGGTCACGCGCGAAGATCGGCGGGAGTATGAACGCCGCCTGCGGGAGTACCGCGTTCACGATGGCAACACCGCTTCCATCGAATTGGGCTTTGACCATAACGGCCGCCTGTACGTCTATGAAGTAGCAGCCGATTGGTACGACGAATTCATGGAACTGGCAGAAGAGCTTACCTCACTGTTGCCCGCCGCTCCCGAAGATGACGAGTCCGGCATGGGCGGGTTCTATTCCAACAACTGAAGTCAGAACGGAGCGGCGCTGGGTATTGCCGCCTTTGTATCCGGGTGCCGCCGCCTTAGCTGCTGAGTTGCGAATCGCCCCGGTGATCGCGCAGCTTCTCATCGGAAGAGGCTTCGGCGACGTGACGGCAGCGCGCGCATTCTTGACCGCCGGGCTCGATTCGCTGCATTCCCCACACGCTCTGCTTAGCATGGACGTGGCGCTGGAACGCCTGCAACGCGCGATTCGGAATGGCGAGAAGATCCGCATCCACGGCGACTACGATGTAGACGGAACCACGTCGACCGCGATTCTGAAGACGGCGATTGAACTCGCCGGAGGCCAGGCCAGCTTCCATATCCCGCATCGCTTGAAAGAGGGTTATGGGATTTCCGTCAGCGCGGTGGATCAATCGGCGCGCGATGGCGTGACGCTCATGATCAGCGTCGATACGGGAATTCGTGCCGCCGCTGTCGTGGCGCGGGCCGCGGAACTCGGCATGGACGTCATCATCACGGATCACCATCTGCCGGATAGCGCCATCCCCCTCGCCATCGCGGTGATCAACCCGAACCGGCCCGGCTGCCTGTATCCGAATAAGGACCTGTGCGGCGTGGGCGTGGCTTACAAATTGGTGGAGGCACTGCTGTCTTCACTTGGCTGGCCAGAGGCGAAACTCAAGCGCGTTTTGGCATCGTTCCTGAAGATGGTGGCGATTGGGACGGTGGCCGATGTGGTTCCGCTAACCGGCGAGAACCGGGCTCTGGTGAAACACGGTCTGGCCGC
>JAYTGM010000301.1:0-13098 GCA_043733425.1 Terriglobia bacterium | reverse complement strand
TTTCCCGCGAATCCCCCTAGCGGGTGAGTTTGCCCGGTGCGAGTGGAAAAGCGTTTCGCCCACTCATACGTGAGCGAATGTGAGATGAGTTCTACCTGTTCCGATCGGGCTGCCAGACTTTCAAAATCGAAATCGATCGGCTGGCCGTAAAAGCCGGCAAGGCTGCGAAGCCTTGTTGCGGCGCGCGCGAAGAGAATGGAAAAGTAGGGGATAGTGGCTAGAGTGTCGTTGTGTTTCAGTTCTGTCGGGGTGAGGAAATCGACCCTCGCCTGATCTATCTCAGGGCCTGTGGGGAACAGCGGCAGCACGATCTCAGTTTCTGGTTCTGAGTCACGAAGGCGAACGGCGCCGTGAAACGGCTGTGCATCATTGAAGGCTTCCGTGATGTGTGCGCCGAACTCGGCAAAGAGGTGCACATTAAGGTAGAACGTCTCGCCCGGTTTGAACGCAAGACCGTCCAGGTGCTTGGCGCGCAAAACGAAAGGACGCGGCGGGTCTGCCAGACCACTTGGGCCAAGCTGCGGTTGCGCTGGTGAAAAAAAGTGCCGGGGGAGGCGGGTTCCCAGAGCCCCACGGAAAATGTTTGCGGAAAAGCTGGGCGGGAACTGAACCGGAACTTGTACTTCAAATATCAGCCTGAGCAGCCAGCAGCGGAATTGCACGTTCACTACTGTACGTCCTGGCCGGGGTATACTGGAAGCGCATAGTTTGATCGTCTTACGGTATCTGTTCCAGAAAAGGGTTGGAAATCGAGAGGGCTCGATGAGCAGGGACGCGAAGGTGCGCACCGCTACATCGGGCTCTTTGCATTTTGGCTTGAGTGGCGCGGGAATCGGAAAACAAGTGCAATTCGTTAGACAAGGAAGAAGTAAATGAGAGAAAAAGGTACCGTCAAGTGGTTCAATGCTTCGAAAGGATTTGGATTTATTCAACGGGAGAGCGGAGAAGATGTGTTCGTACACTTCTCGGCGATCGAATCTTCTGGCTATAGAAGCCTGGATGAAGGTGCGCGAGTGGAGTTCGAAGTAACCAAGGGCCCAAAAGGCTTGCAGGCTTCTAACGTAACGATGGCGTAGGTGTTTTGGGCCGGCGCGCGGATGCGGCAAGAAGTCCGCGGCCGGCATTTTTGAGTTTATGAAACAGATTTCGAAAAGGAATTGGATTTGAGTAAAGAAGACAGCATTGAAGTGACCGGCACTGTTCTTGAAAAGTTTCCCAGCGGGCTGTTCAGCGTTCAATTGGAACATGAGCGCGTGGTGCTAGCACACCTTGCCGGCCGATTGCGCCGGAATCGAATCCGCGTTTTAGCGGGTGATCGGGTCACCATGGAACTTTCCCCTTACGACCTTACCAAAGGCCGCATTACCTTCCGGCACCGGTAGTCAAGTTCAGCCAAGTTCGCAAAAACCACATGATTAGAACGCTTTTTGTTTTCGGCACGCGGCCGGAAGCGATTAAGCTCTGCCCGGTAGTGCTGAAGTTGCGGCAGGATCCGGAAGTCTTCCATGTTCAGGTATGCGTCACGGCGCAGCATCGCGGCATGCTGGATCAGGTGCTTAGCGTGTTCGGGGTCACCCCGGAGTTTGATTTAGATTTGATGCAGCCGGGGCAAAGCTTGAGTCAGGTGACAGGACGCATGATGATTGCACTGGAACCAATTCTGGATGCAGCGCGGCCCGATTTCGCGATTGTTCAAGGCGACACCACCACCACACTCTGCGGAGCGCTGGCTGCGTTTTACAAACAGGTACCGGTTGCACATGTAGAGGCTGGCTTGAGGACAGGAGATTTGCAGCAGCCCTTTCCGGAAGAGCTAAACCGCGTACTGACAGGGCGCATGGCTGCTTTGCACTTCGCCGCCACAGAAGGCGCGGCGGATAACCTGAGGCGGGAAGGTGTGGAAGACGGGCGTATTTTTGTTACCGGGAATTCAGGGATCGATGCAGTATTGGCCATCAAGGCGCGATTGGAGCGCAATCCTCTTCCGTCGCCGCACTATCTGATCCCCGGTAAAAAGCTGGTGCTGGTGACTGCCCATAGGCGTGAAAGTTTCGGGGCGGGTTTTGAAGACATTTGTGAAGGGATCCGGCGCATCGCACGGGAAGAAGATGTTCAGGTGGTTTATCCGGTCCATCGCAACCCGAATGTTACCGGCCCTGTAGAACGGCTTCTGAGTAATGCGCCGCGAGTCACCTTGATTCCACCGCTCGATTACGTACCCTTTGTGGACCTGATGATGCGGGCCACGCTGCTGCTGACAGATTCCGGAGGCGTTCAGGAAGAAGGGCCCTCCTTAGGTAAACCAATTCTTGTGATGCGCGAAAGGACCGAGCGGCCGGAAGCTGTGGCAGCAGGTACGGTGCGGCTGGTGGGGACGGACCCGGACAAAATTGAACTTGAAGCACTTAAATTGCTTCGCGACCCCCGGGAAAGGGCACTCATGTCACGCGTTCACAATCCATACGGAGATGGACATGCCAGCGGACGCATTGCGGGCGTACTGCGTTCATTTCACAGGGAAAAAGTTTAGATTAATCTTTACGCAGGAATAGTAAAACACCTTGCTTGAACCAAGTGGCTGAGGTGGGCCGTGGATATACTAGGGCCAACAGTATGGTTGACGGGAAGAAGAACACATCATCCGGCGGACGCGCGAAGAAAACGCCGCAAAACATAACAGAGAACCTGACGGCGGTGCTCTCTCGAAAAGTGGTGGGCCAGCCTGCTGCTACCAGCGTGATCGTTCCGTACATACAAATGTTTCAGGCCGGGCTTGCGCCGGAAGGACGTCCGGTGGGAGTTTTTCTGTTGCTGGGTCCGACGGGAACGGGCAAGACAAAAACAGTTGAAGCACTGGCGGAAGTTCTGCACGGCAACGCCAAAGCCATGCTGAAAATCGATTGCGGCGAATTTCAGATGGAGCATGAGGTGGCGAAGTTAATCGGCGCGCCTCCGGGCTATCTGGGGCACCGCGAAACGCAGCCCATGCTGAGCCAGCAAAAACTGACCAGTGTCACCAGCGATAACAGCGCCCTTTCTCTTGTGCTGTTCGATGAAATTGAAAAAGCCGCGCCCTCCTTAACACGCTTGCTGTTGGGCGTGCTGGATAAAGGCGTGCTTCGGCTGGGCGATAATTCGACGGTCAATTTCGAGAAGAGCCTGGTGTTCTTGACCAGTAACTTGGGCGCGCGGGAAATGATGAAAGAACTGCATCCCGATTTTGGATTCCATGCGGGTGCCGGCCAAAAGCTGACTGACGTAACAAGCAAGCTGCAAAATATCGCTTTGGTGGCGGTGAGGAAGAAGTTTTCGCCCGAGTTCGTGAACCGCATCGATTGCGTGATTACTTATCAACCGCTCACCGCGGAATCGTTAAGCCAGATTGTGGATCATCAGATTTCCGCGCTTCAGAACCATGTGAATACGCGCCTCGGGACCAAGTGCTTCCAGATTGAAGTGCCTTTTGAGACGCGCCAGTGGTTTATTGAGAAAGGTACCAGTAATGAGTACGGCGCGCGCGAGTTGAACCGCACCATTCACCGGAATTTGACGCAACCGCTCGCCACGATGGTGGCAACCGGGCAAATTGAGAGCGGCACCCGCGTGCGGGTGGATATCGCGGAAGGCCGCGACAAGCTGCTTTTGAGAACTATGGGCCGAAATGAGGACGAGGCACCAGCGCATCCCACTGTTTTGTTAGTGGACGACAATCGAGACCTGTTGCATTTCCTGGAGCGGTTGATGGCGGAAGCGGGTTGGCAGCTTTTGACGGCGGAAAGCGCAGCAGAGGCTCTTAAAATTCTGGCCACCAAAAAGCCGAACGCGGCACTATTGGATTACATGCTTCCAGACGGAAATGGAGTGGAGCTTGGCGTTCAACTCCTCCAGTTAGCTCCTAAGCTGCAGGTGATCATGATGACAGGGTCAGTGCTGCCCTCCGAAGATGAGGCGGTTTGCGAGGAGCATGATTTCCCTGTATTACGGAAACCATTTCTGGCATCGGAAGTAATGACTCAAATACGTAGCCGGCTGGCGCACTCGCTGGGTGCGCGCAGCTAATCAGCGAATTCCACTCACCGCCCCGCGTTTAGAAACAGATGCTCTGAAATTTGACGGAAGAGTGACAGGGGCGGTATGCTTTTAATGCGGGGTGGAGCAGTCTGGTAGCTCGTTGGGCTCATAACCCAAAGGTCGCAAGTTCAAATCTTGCCCCCGCAACCAAACAAATCAATTCCAGCCAAGTTTTGTTAATGGTGTGAGGCAGTGTCCGCTCACACAATGGTCGCTTAACATCTCGGTGGTGTCTGCAAACCGAAAGGGGTAGAGCAACAACTCGTGTTTTTCGGCGCTTGAGCGGAGCAACTGGCATGACACGCAACATGAATTCTCCGAAAAGCGGCACGGTGAACTCTGTGTCGCCGTGAGAAGAACTGTAGATCATTCCCTTGAGCAGGAGTCCGGCGCGCAACGGTGCAATTGAAGTGTCCCTGACCACCCGCCTTCACGCTCTTGAAAACCTTACAGGGTTGATCTTGAGCCGCTGCCGAAAATGTCATGCGATCACTTGCTCTGTTCTGCTTTCTTGCTTATCCCTTCGCGATTGCCGCCCAGGAGCCTCGCCCGCAACGCCGCCACCCGCACCGGCCGCTGGCGCACAAGTGCAGCAGGCACCTAAGAATCTGAAAATCCTAAGCCGAAAGATTTTCGCCCAGCAATGGGTTTATTTCGCGCACCCCTGAGTGTGACTTGTACTGCCTGCCAGGTTCAAGGCGATTTCGCGAGCGACGCCAAACCGGAAAAAGGGACTGCCCGCAAAGTGATACTCATGACCCGGCAAATCAACGCGCGATTCCCCGCTGGCATCGAAACGCATGAAACGGGCGATTGCGTTAGCTGCTTCACATGCCAAAACGGGTCTTCTCACCCGAAGACAGTGCCTCCCGCCGAGCCAGCCGCGGCCCGTCCACCTCTTCCGCCGCCTCCCCCACCGCCCCCGCAATAATCAGCCGACACGTGTTTGCGGAAACCATCGGAGTCTTGCGTAAAACGAACAGGATGACGCCGCTGGCGCGGATCAACAGCTTACTTAATAAACGGGTAATATTGCAATGTTACTATTGCCGTAATCCGAAGAGATTGATAACTCCAGGTTACCGACAGGAAGATTTCGGGGAAGGACGATGTTGAGCTGATATAAGCCAACAAAACCCGGTCCAAGGCCCGAGAAAAGCACCTGACAAGCTTGGCCGTTTACTAGCACCAGGAATGGATCGATGGTCCTTGCGAGTGGATCGCCAGGAAGATTGCCGGGAGCCCCGTAGCCATCTTGCAAGTCAAGCGTCAAACGGCCTAATCCCGTTGCATAGACCACAATCACTTCGCCCGGTGCTGCCGGATAGCTGGGTCCCACCAGCGCGTTGTCTACACCGTGCACGGACACCGCGTATTTGCCTTGGTAGATGAAGATGCCAGGGTCTTCGGTGAAAGAATCAGTGATCAGATCGGCAACTAAGTCAGGGCCGTCAAATACCTGTACCTCAGCTGCGTTGCGCCCTGTTGCGGTTTTATAGGGCACCTGAAAGCTGATTTGATCTTGTGAACCATCGTAAGAAACACTAAAAATAGGCGCCGACCTGCCATTTACCCTGATCGAAATATTGCCCAGCAGAGTGGGCAATGGATCGGTGTTAGCGACGATTACGCCGTTTACATGAGTTAGATTTTTGCCGATGATGGTGGAAAGGCCTCCCGGACTAATCCCAGGAAGAAAGCTGGCTGCGTTTCCAATCACTGCAGCCGCGGGTTGAGCAACCGCATCAGCGGGCAAATACCTTCTGCCGAAAGGTTTTGCCACCGCGTTGGGCTCTATCTTAAGAGGTGCCGAAGGACGCGCGGAAGGTTCTTGAGCGAAGGCTGTAAACACAGTAAGTAGGAAAGTAGCAAAGTATCTCATGGCTGAGGTGCCGGTTGCACTTTCAGGGCCAGGATTATCTCTGGCACTCTACTTGCACAAGCAATTAGGTCGGAAAGTTGAAGCGGTCGCAAAGGAATCAAAATGTCTTTTGGAATGTACTTAGCAGGTTTTGTCGTTGTTGTCCTGGGTCTTGGCTACGGCGCGCACCTAGCGCATGTGCCTTCGCAATGGATTGCGGTGATGGTAATCGTTCTAGTGGGCTTGGGCATCCTGAAAGCGGTCACAAACACCCGGCAAAAAGATCCGAACTAGGTTAAAGTGAAGCTTAGTCAGCAAACGCATATCGAATGATTCCAGGCAGAAATTTCCCACCACGACGCACCAACCGAAGAGAAAACGTAAACGAATCGATTCGGGCTAAGGAAGTTCGCGCCGTGTTTCCGGATGGAACAGCCGAGGTGCTGCCAACGGCAGTTGCCTTGAGAAAAGCTCAGGAGCTAGGCTTAGACTTGGTTGTTGTTTCGCCTACAGCTGTGCCTCCAGTTGCGAAAGCCATCGATTACGGCCACTATCAGTACGAACAAAAGAAGAAGTCGCACGAAGCCAAGAAGAAGCAACATGTGGTTCAGGTGAAAGAGTTAAAATTCCGGCCCAACACCGACGATCACGATTACGATTTCAAGAAGAATCACGCCATTCGTTTTCTGCAAGAGGGTAATCGCGTGAAGGCAGTGGTACAGTTCCGTGGCCGCGAAATCGCGCATACTGATTTGGGCAAAAAATTGCTCACTAGGTTTGCGGAAGATCTTGCAACATTCGGGACTGTAGAAGCCATGCCCCGGATGGAAGGCCGAAACGCCCACATCTTGATCAGCCCGAGCAAGTCTCTAGTGAAGTAGTTACTTAGTGAACACAGGTACCCGTAAAGGAGTGCCTGGGCCACCGCCTGAAGTAATCATGGCAGCCACAATCAGCAGCAGAATTTCAGTAATAAGCAGGTCTAAAGGGTCCATTCGAGGATCTTTCAGAGTACCACGGGCGTGGGAATGAACCCAGCGGAGGCCCCGACCCACTCAAAATCTCTGTTCTGATCCACGCCCATCATCTTTCCCCTGCCCATTCGAACAATCGTTGTTACAGCTTCTGGCTTGTCAGCCCAGATATACATAATCCGAACTTCGACATGAGTTTTCCCGTAGGGCGTTTCGATGACCGGCTCAAAGCGCACGCGCTGCTGCAGTAAATATTGGCCTCTTGCGTCAGGCGGAATTGATTCGATATCTTCGCGGTTCGGCCCCACCTTCACTCCTAACCCGGCAAAAGAGAAGAGGGGCTTTAAGACCATTTCATCAAGCGCGTCTGGCATCTCTTTTACGTCGCTTAGAAACTGCGAAGGCGGCACGAACCGGTGGTGCAGGTAAGGAATCGAAAATTTACTGATGCGAAAAAACCAATCCGGATGCCCCGCCCATTCCACATCCAGATCGTCGCGGAAGTCGAAAGCTAGTTCAATTCCCGCGCGGACTAACTCGTCGATTATGACGCGGTTGTAAATGCGATGAATTGGAATTTCCCGCCCTTTGTACTCATGGAACAGTTTGCGTCCCCGCTTTCGCACTTGCGTGATGTCCACCGTGCGTACTCCGCACATCTTCTCAGTTAGTAAAAAATCCGCGATTGTTTTCTGATTCCACGGATCAATCTCCAGCAGCACTACGTTCTCAGGATCGTGTGTTCCTAAAATTGCTGAACCTACTAATTGCCGGTACTGCTCCGGAGTGCGCCCACCCAGTAGAGGCGTCAGTGTATCCGGAAGACTGTATACCTCTGAGTAACTTTGCGCCAATTCAATCTGATACGCGTAAAGTGAAGGGAAGCCCTGTATCTCCACCAACCGTGGCTCCAGCGTGCCGCCGTCTGTACGCACCACTCCAAAATCGGCTTGGATGAAGAGTGGTTTATCCGTTGGAGCAGCGGCGCGAAACTGTTCCGGGATAAACCTGTCAACAGCCTGTAGATAAGCTGTATCTCCAGCGAGCTGCTGCGACATTTCCGCACCCGCTTCGGCCATCTGCCGCAGTAATGATTCCGGAAAAAAACAAGGCGTCTCGCAGTTACGGAAAGTGACCCGAGTGCTGCATCGCTCTTCCAGGCGAGCGAGGAACCGGTCATACTTCGCGCGAGTAAAACGCCGGTTGAAGTCTTCCCGATATTCAGGCAGCATCTCTAACCAATCAGAAAGCGGCCCGTATCCATAATCTGCTGATCGTCAATCCAGATGCTGAACTTCCGCCCCACCACATCGATATGCGTTGCCGAATACCAATCCGCGCCCGTGTGGAAGCCATAAGGGTTCCCGAATGCGATGTGAATTCCCGGAATTTTTTCATCTTGCAATATGTTTCCGATCACATCCTTGCAAGCTATGTTTGTGCCGATCGCAAATTCGCCTACCCGATCGCTACTCTCGTCGGTATGACAGTAGTTCCAGAATTCGCTTTCCAGTTCTTTATTCACGCTATGAGCGGCCGTCAGGCGATTGCGTGAAATTTCAATGGTGAGCGGTGCGTCTTTCAGGGAACCATACTTGGCGCATAGATAGTCCCCCACAACACCATCAATTACAAATGTTCCATTCACTTCGCCAGGAGTAGTAAACGTCTCTCCACCCGGCAGGTTGCCCCACTTTTTCGTACTGATGATGCCGCTGGTCTTCACCCACTTATAAGCAGGATTCATCAGCGCGACAATATCGGTGCCCGCCGGAGTGGTAGCGCGCACCACTTTTGCGACACTCGCAAGTTCCCATACTTTCTGACTCAGGCGGTCAACTTCCAGGAAATCCGCGCGCATGCCTTGTTTCATAATCTGCGCTGTGATGTTCACCATATGTGCGTGGCGAATGCCGCGGCGATTCACCACATCCGTCATCTGCATCCGCGTGCGTAGCTCATTCATTTGCGCCTGGACAGCGAAGATGCTTACCTGGCTCGATTCCATATCGTCCAGCACAATTTGCGGCATGTCCGTGAGCGGCCGCTCGGCATAATCCTCCAGCACGTACGTGCTGTATTCCAGTTCCGCCGCATCCAGCTCTGCTTCCAGGGCAGCAGCAATCTCTCGCGATGCTACGTCAGTGATGACGGTGGTCTTCTCGTGAGGCTGAATGTTCAGGCACACCCGGACGGCATTGCGCGCGCCAGGTGAAAGTTCCGGGTCAAAGGATAACGCCGGTCTCGGTTTCTTCAACGATGTAATCGACAACTTGCTTCAGATCTCCCGTTTCTTTAAACTTCCGAAGCTGGCGGTCCGCTCCCGAGCCCATCGCCATCATCGTATGAATGTACTCCAGTTCCTTGCGGCTGCCCAACTCGTCAACCACGTCATCTACAAATTCCAGATACTCAATCATCAGTTCGCGCAACGGCACTTCCGTCCGCTTGCCGAAATCCACCAGCTTGCCATCCAGGCCATAGCGTAGCGCCCGCCACTTATTTTCCATAATAAGAAGGCGGCGGTAAAGCCGGAAGCCCTGGTTCGAAGCATGTAGTTTGTAAAGCTTCGCCACTGTGGCTTGAATCAGCGCCGCGATGGCTAGCGTTTCATCCAGGCGCATCGGCACGTCGCAGATACGAAACTCCAGCGTGGGAAAGTACGGATGCGGCCTAATGTCCCACCAGATCTTCTTCGCGTTATCGATGCAGTTGGTATGAACCAGAAGGTTTACAAAGCTTTCGTATTCACCCCAACTGGGAAAGTAATCGGGAATGTTGGTACGCGGGAACTTGTCGAAAACTTTGCAGCGATAACTCTTCAGGCCCGTATCCATGCCTAGCCAGAAGGGGGAATTGGTGGAGAGCGCCAGGATATGCGGAACAAAATAGCGCGCCGCGTTCATCAGGTGAATAATGACTTCGCGGTCCTCCACGCCGATATGCACATGCAACCCGAATATCAGGTTCGCGCGCGCCACCATCTTCAAATCCTCAACAATCGTGTGGTAACGTTCGTCGGGGTAGATCTCCTGATTGCGCCAGTCGGAAAATGGATGCGTGCCGGCGGCGGCAATACGCAGTCCGTTTTCGCGCGCCAGGCGGATTACGCCGGTCCGCACCTCAGTAACATCCAAGCGCGCCTCTTGAATATTTCGGCACACGTGCGTACCAACCTCAATTACCGATTGGTGCATCTCCGCCTTCACGCGCTCGTGAAGCAGAAGGCGGCCCTTCGCCACCATCTCCGCTTCAATATGCGAGCGGAGATCGCGCGTTACCGGGTCAATCGTTTGATACTCTTCTTCAATCCCGATCGTGAAGCTGGGGGTCACGCCCTTATCCTTTCAGGAAAGCGGACCAGCGCAACTCTTTGGCCGGGTTCTCATCGCTCAAAGCTTTCTCAATCGCCATACGGGCCACGGCATTTACAATCCATTCGAAATTTGCCGGACCCACCGAATTGTAATCAGCATCCGGCGCGGGGTTCAGGAAATCGATCGCATACGGAATTCTGTCCTGCACGGCGAACTCCACCGTGTTCAGGTCATAGCCCAGCGCCCGGCAAAGCGTCAGGCAATCGCGGACCACGCGCGCGTGCATTGCCGGTTCAATTGGCGGCGCATCATGAACGTACCTTTCAGAGTGCGACCGCCGCGGATCATATTGCATCACATGCACGTGTTCCTGGTTCACCACATAGCAGCGGAAATAATCGGTGAACTCCACGCTAGTCTGCAGAGTCATGCAAAGGTCGCCGGAATCGTTGTAAGCAGCAAAAAGTTCGTCCGGATTGTGCACCTTGTAAACACTCTTCCAGCCGCCGCCGCTATACGGCTTCAGGAATGCCGGAAAACCGATGTACTCAAAAATCTCTCCCCAATTCAGCGGGTAAATCAGGTTCCGCATGGACTGATCTGTCGTGCCCGGCGGATGAGTGTGATGCGGCAACACCACTGTTTTTGGAACGGCCACCCCAATCTTCGAAGCCAGCGAGTAATTGAAGAACTTGTCGTCCGCGCCCCACCAGAACGGATTATTGATAATAATCGCTCCGCTGAGGACAGCATTTTTCAGGTAAGCGCGATAAAACGGAATATCCTGCGAGATGCGATCGATGATGACGCGGTAGCCGCTGGGGCCAGCCATCTTTACTCCACCGACCTTCACATGTTCGGCCACCACGTCGGCCACTTTCATGGAATTAATACGGTCTACCAGCGCCCCGGGGAACGTATTCTCCATGCCATAGATAATCCCGACCTTTCGCATAGCTGAATTTTAGGTTAACTGAAAAACTTCCGAGCCATCTGTTGCCAGAGGGGCCAATCATGCTTTTGGTGCCCGCCCCAAATATCCGTCGTATGCGGAATGCTCTTCTGATCGAACAGCCCAGCCAGGCGCAATGTTTCACCCAGGCAGATGTCCCAGTCTCCTGCCGCCAGCACGTAGTGGCGTTCCCAGATGAGAGGATTGTTCAAACCCGAGACATAGTCAACTGGATTATTGAAGTAGCAATTGTCGTCGTAATAGCCATGGAGAAACTGGCTGATATCGAATGCGCCGCTCATGGCAACCGACCCTGTAATCAAGTCAGGATTCTTCAAAGCGAACGTCATGGCATGGTAGGCTCCAAAGCTGCATCCGGAAGTGAGAATCTGCTTTGACCAATTCTTATTGCGCAAAAAGGGCAGCGCTTCTTCGCGGATATAACTCTCGTAAACTACGTGCCGCGCTACTTTGTCACGAGGGTGCGCGCCTTTGTTGTACCAACTTTCCAGGTCTACGCTATCCACACAAAAGAGCTGAATACTTCCGCGCTCCAGGAATTCCCACATCGCGGAGATCATACCTTGATCTTCATATTCGAAGAAGCGCCCCATGGACGTGGGAAACACCAGCACAGGCACGCCGGCATGCCCGTAAACCATCAACTCCATGTCCCGGTTCAAGCGGCTTGAATACCACTTGTGATATTCCCGGTTCATCGGTCTGCCACGGGCGCAAGCTCATATCGGCGCGCCAAAGGCTGCGCCAGTGCGCGTTGTTCATTCATCAGATCTTCATCCAGTTTGTCCAGCGCGGCCATTGCTTCTGCTTTGTGCGGCAGTTCTTCCGCTGCCATCGGCACTTGTATATTGCGCCAGCGAAATTGGTGGATGCCCGTGCGCTTCAAGGTAAGCGCGTGCACGTTCATCGCCTGTTTCATCATGGGCGTGGTGGCTAATTTTGCCAGGTTAATACCGCCGGCAAGTTCGGCTGCGCTGAATTGCCCAGCTTCGGCGCCGTCGATCCTTAAGGCGTACTTGGCCGCCGTCAAGCCTCGAACGGTAAGCATTTCCTGGTCGAGAGTATCAAGCACCCTAGCGGCTTCCACTGCCAGCGGCACCAACCTATCTTTATCATTCCAATCGATCGGAAAGGGAAGGCACTGGTCCAATTGCACCCATGTCAACGTGTCGTGTTTGACCACGTTGGTGACCGCTGTGTGATTGGCCTTAACCAGTTTGCCGTCATTAATTTCAACTGACGATACAAGCGCAGGCGCATGCCATGCTTTCAACAAAGCCTGAGCCAAAATCAGGTGGCCCGCCGCCCCAGGATGCACACGATCCGGCAATAACTTTTTCGCCAGTTCCGGATCCGCGGATTTTGCCCGCACAAGCGCCTGCACCACAGGACCGTTCAGATTCGCATCGGTATATTTGTTACGATCCGCTAAATCTTGGATGAAGCTGGAATACTGATCGAGAGTCTTGTTATAGCCACCTTCAAACGTAGGCGGACGGGTGTAATCGTCATACGGAGAAGGTTGAATCAACGTAAGACGTATGCCGGGAAGTTCTTCAGTGACCTTCTTGACGATATGTTGATAGCCTTCCGAAAAAGTTTCAAAAAGCTTCAGATCGTACGCCCGGTATCCGCCATCGTTCATCCCGAGCATGATGGTCATGACGGTTGGCCGATAGGGGATCACATCACGAGCAAGCCGGAGATCGATCGGGCCGCCTCCCCCGCCCGAGACCCGGTCACCGCCCCATCCGGAATGCACGAAGGTAACCGGCATCTTGGGAAACCGCGTGACAACGAAAGTTTCCGCGAAGGTAGTGTATAAGCGCTGGTCCGTGATGCTGTCTCCATAAAACACCACGCGGTCCCCGGCATGAAGGTAGAAACCATCGTTCTGGGCCA
>JAYTGM010000300.1:0-5089 GCA_043733425.1 Terriglobia bacterium | reverse complement strand
GGTTCGAGAACGACGGCCACGGACATTTCCAAGAGCACCGGATCGCGGATAACCAGTCTGCTTATGACATCCGGTTGGTGGACATGGATGGTGACGGGGATTTGGATATTCTGGTGGCAGGTTTCGAGAGTAACAACGTCATCTGGTACGAGAACCGCATTCCAAAACGAAAGTGAATGAATTCTTTTAAGACCTTTCTAACATTTGTACTCTGCGCGCCGGCAGTACAAGCTGCATCTTGCCATGAGCTGATGGAATTTGCTTTGCCGCAGGCTAAAATCACCGCCGCGAACGTTCCGATACAGCAGTCCGGGGTTTGCCGAGTGGCGGCAACACTGACTCCCACACCCGATTCCGATATCAAGATAGAAGTCTGGCTTCCTCAGGAAAATTGGAATGGCAAATACATGGCCGTGGGAAACGGGGGTTGGTCCGGCGCGATCAATTACAGAGCTCTCACTGACGGTGTGAGACGGGGCTACGCAAGTAGTTCGACGGATACGGGCCACGTTGGGGGCAGCGCCAGCTTCGCTCTAGGGCACCCTGAAAAGCTGATCGATTATGCTTACCGATCTGAGCATGAAATGGTTCTGGCAGCGAAGGCGATCACTGCGGCTTACTATGGCAAATCAGCGCGTCTTGCGTACTGGAACGGTTGTTCGGCGGGAGGTAAGCAAGGGCTGAAGGAAGCTCAGCAATATCCGGCTGATTTCGATGGAATTGTCGCCGGTGCTCCGGCGAGCAACTGGACAGGACGTGCGGCCCAGGCAATCTGGTCTGCCCAGGCTGTTCATTTGACCGAAGCGGCTTATATTCCGCCTGCGAAGTACGCTTACCTGCACAACGCCGTTTTGGCTCAGTGCGATGCACTTGATGGGGTGAAAGATGGCGTGATTGAAAATCCGATGACGTGTGCATTCGACCCGAAGGTTTTGGAGTGTACAGGAGCCGATGCGCCACAGTGTTTGACGCGCCCGCAAGTGGAAGCTGCACGGAAGCTTTATAGCGATTCCATCAATCCCCGTACAGGGAAACATTTATATCCTGGCCTGCAGAAAGGCAGTGAGCTCGGTTGGTCTACTTGGGCCGGTTTGCAACCTCTGGGGATAGCACTCGATTATTTCCGATACGTGGTTTTTCAGAAGTCCGATTGGGAATTCAGGACCCTGAATTTCGATTCAGATATTGCCAGAGCGGAAGAGCTGGATGCCCACCGGATCAATGCGACCGATCCTAATCTAAAACCGTTTTTTCTCCATGGCGGAAAGTTGATTCAGTATCACGGTTGGAGCGATCCACAAATTTCGCCTGTTAACAGCATCGATTATTTTCGAAGCGTGAAAGCGATGACAGGCAGCAATGCAGACAACTCATATCGTCTGTTCATGGTTCCCGGCATGGGGCATTGTGGCGGTGGTGAAGGGACTGACTCCTTCGACATGGTGAACGCGCTGGAGCAATGGGTAGAGCAGAAAAAAGCACCCGCGCAGATTCTGGCCTCGCGCATTCGCAATGGAAAGGTGGAGCGTACCCGCCCGTTATGCCCGTACCCCCAAGTGGCTGTTTATAGCGGCCAGGGAAGCGTGGACGAATCTGCCAATTTTACTTGCAGAATTCCTGCTAGTAATTCTCTTTAAGGGGCGGCTTGCCGGGTGGAGGGATTGGCACACCAGCCGCTTTCATCACTTTCACCAGCGCTGCGACTGTATCCGGCGAAGGTTTAAAGTTGCCGAATCGATAGCCTTCCGCAATAGTTAGCGGCGTCCAGCCGTGAGAATTGGGCTTGTTCCAGATTTCAATCTTTGCGCCTTTCGCCGCAAGAAATTGCACGGCGCCGGGGAAGTTTTTGTAAGCTGCTCCGTGCATTGCCGTTTCACCTTTGGAATCGACAGCATCTATGTCTGCGCCCAGATCCAAAGCAAGCTGCATTGCTTCGGCAACTTCACTCTCGGTTCCGGCGTCCTCGCCCGGGGAGCGCGTCCCTAACCCCGCGACCGCCATCAGCGGGGTGGAACCATCCGCATTCGGAATTCGCGGATCGGCGCCCAAGGAGGCTAAGGTGCGCATCAGTTCGACATCGGCAGTCTTCGCGGCGAGAAAGAACGGCGTCGCCCCGATTACATTTAAATTCGTCAGTCCGAAATTTACCTTTTTCGTCATGCGGGCGTTGACGTCAGCTCCGTGCTGCACAAGTAGTTTTGCAAGTTCGATGCTGGTCACGTTACCCGAACCTTCTGGAGGAGGGTCATTGTCGCCGCCGCCTGGCTTGCGCGCTTGGGAGATCACATGCAGAGCGGTGTAACCGGATTCCGCGGCATTTGCATTGGCTCCAGCTAACAGCAGCTTTGCCGCGAGTTCATAGTGCGCGTTCGTAGTAGCGAGTACCAGCGCGCTGGTGCCCACTCTGGGGGAACCAGCACCGGAAGCAGGTCTCGCTCCTGGGCCTTTCCTGGCCTGTACCGTTTCGTTTACGTCAACACCCGCTTTCAAGAGCGCCTGCACCGCGCCGATGCGGCCCTCGCGCGCAGCGAACAGAAACGGAGTGAATCCGGAATCCAGGCGAGCATGGATGTCGGCGCCGGCCCGAATCAGAACTTCCACAGCTTCAACGTTCCCTTCAGCGGCTGCCCACATCAAGGCTGTCTGTCCGGCGCTCTTGTCTTTTCCTTCTACCGCTCCCTCTACCGCAGCACCGCGCGCCAGCAGAGCTTTGATGGCGCCTACCTTGCCTGTGCGCGCCGCTGTCATCAGCACGGTTTCGCCGCCGGGGAGAGCCGTATTCGGATCCGCGCCCGCATCCAGCAATGCCTTGACGATTGTGCCGTTGCCATTGGTACAGGCAAGCGACAAAGGAGTGACGCCATAGCGGTTCGCGGATTTTGCGTCAGCCCCAGAGCGAAGCAAGAGGAGCACAGTATCCGTATCGTCCTGATTCACCGCCCAATGCAGTGCAGTGGTTCCGTCGGCCTGAGGCGCGTTCGGGTCTGCGTGCCTGGACAGCAAATTTTGGATGAGCGCCGGGTTTTTCAGCTGAGCGGCATCCGCGAGCGCAGTATCAGTCCGGTTTGCAACGCCACACAGCGCCGGCACACCGAGGAGGAATGTGAATACTCGGAGGTTCACAACGAAAGCGGCTGCAGCAATTCTTCCATCTTGCCGTTGCTATCGGCAAAAGAATCCAGCTTCACGCCGACCTTATCGAGGAGTGTCAGATGAAGGTTGGCAAGCGGTTTAGGCTCGGCATAACGAATGTGGCGACCGCCCTTCATGTTTCCCGCACCTCCACCTGCAACCAGAATCGGCAAATTTACGTGGTCATGCACGTCCGGGTTTCCCATGCCGCTTCCATAGAGATAAACCGAATGATCGAGCAGGGTGCCGTTGCCGTCTTTCGTGGACTTTAGCTTGTCCAGGAAGTATGCAAATAGCGACACGTGGAATTCGTTAATTTTCGCGACACGGGCCAGCTTATCAGGGTCGCCTGCATTGTGGGTGAGTGGATGGTGGGGATCAGAAACGCCAATCTCCGGATAAGTGCGTGTACTGGTTTCCCGGGCGAGTTGGAATGTAATCACGCGCGTCACGTCACCTTGCAGCGCCAGCACCTGTAGATCGAACATCAAGCGGGCGTGATCCGCATAAGCCGTCGGCACTCCCACAGGGCGGTCCAGGTCTTTCATTTGCGAATCGGCGGTATCGGCTTCCGCTTTCTGAATCCGGCGCTCCACTTCGCGAACCGTGTCCAGGTACTGGCTTACTTTGCTGCGGTCATCAGCACCCAGCTTGTTCTTCAGCCGGGCAATGTCTTCGTTCACCCAATCCAGAAGACTCGCCTTTTTGCGAAGTTCGGCACCGCGGTCGGCCGCGCTTCCTCCATCACCGAAGAGACGTTCGAACGCAATCCGGGGATGAGCTTCGGCGGGGAGAGGCGTGGTGGGCGAAGACCAGGAGAGATTGTTCTGGTACACGCATGCGTAACCGTTATCGCACTGGCCGACAGTCGTAAGCAGATCCATGGCAAGTTCCAGCGACGGCAGCCGCGTGTCTCTGCCCATCTGCTGTGCCGCAATCTGGTCCACTGTGGTGGCAAGGCAATAATCAGTGCTCTCAGTCCATTTCGCTGTTGCGGCGCTTAGGAATGCGGCGTTCGATGTTGCGTGAGTGCCCGGGTAGGCATTCTTAAGTTCCAGATTACTCACTACCGTGAGCTGGTCGGCAAACGGCTGTAAAGATTTCAGAATTGGCGAGAGCTCACCTAAGCCGGGGCCATCGCCCGCCGGGGTCCATTTGGGCATGTGAGCGCCCATCGGGATGTAAACGAAACCCAGGCGGCGCACTGGAGTGGCGACGGTGGCCGCGTGAGCAGTCATTGCAGGAACCATGGCGTCCAGAAGAGGAAGAGCCACCGCCGTGCCGATGCCTCGCAGAAAAGTTCGTCTCGGTAAGGCCTTCTTCATGATGATCATTTCGATCTCCTCATCTGGAACGGCGTGCTTTGAACAATTCCCATTACGATCGATGAGAACCGGTAATCCGTTGGCTCCGCTTCCCGCAGTATCTTTCGGACAGACGGACCATCGTACGATTCTACTCCCCGACCCGTTCCGTAGGTGAGAAGCTTTTCAGTTACAGTACGCGCAAAGATTTCCGGGCGGTTGAGCAGCGCTTTTTGCAGCCCGGCTACGCCTGTGAATTTAGATCCATCAGGCAACCCGCCGGAGGAATCGATAGGCATATTTTCTTCCATTTTCCGCCAGCGGCCAACGGCATCGTAGTTCTCCAGTGAAAATCCGAGCGGGTCCATTACGTTGTGGCAACCGGAGCACGCAGGGTTCGCGCGATGCTCAGCAATGCGCTCCCGCATAGTCTGCACTTTGGCACCACCGTTGTGTTCTTTTAGCGCGGGAACGAAGGGCGGGGGAGGCTGCGGAGGAGCGCCTAAGACGTTGTCCAGAATCCATTTTCCGCGGATCACTGGCGAGGTGCGGGTGGCATAAGAGGTAACCATCAAGACGCTGCCCTGACGGAGCAAGCCGCCGCGCTCCGCATTGTCTGTAAAGGAAACCTTTCGGAAGCGGCTTCCATAAAT
>JAYTGM010000299.1:0-5105 GCA_043733425.1 Terriglobia bacterium | reverse complement strand
TTTCGGTGGCGGTAAAATCGAAGCCAAAATCGCGGGAATCGAAGGGCATGTTGTTGAAATCGTGGAACTGTTTGACTTCGACGGCTTCATCGAGGAAGGCTTTGCGGCGCTTTTGCTGTTCGCGGAATTCGGCAAGAAGCTTCACGAGCTGGCGCTGGAGGCGGGCTTCATGGCGCTGGATGTTGCGCAAACCCTTTTCGCGCGTTTCCCAGGCGATGGCTTCGACGAGCGCGGATCTACGGTCAGGTTCTTCGATGGCGGCGATGAGGGCGGGGACAGCATCGAAATGGCCGAGGGCAAGCGTATTGGCTTCGGCTTTGACGGCGCGTTCGATGCGCCATTGCGTGTTGACGATGTTATCGGCAAGCATGTGTTCGATGGTGCCTTGAGGGCGGAGTTCGCGAGTGAGATCGGCCTTGAATTTTTCGTAAGGCGCGACGTCTTCACCGGGGAAAACGATGAGCTGGCTGGTGAGGCCGTGGCGAACTGCGTTGAGGGAGGAGGCTCGCTGACCTTCGGCGGTGCGCGGGCCGGTGGAGTATTTCGAATTTTGCTGATTCGCTGTGATTTGCGCTGTAGATGGCATAGGTTATCCGCATTCAGCACTAGCAGACGAAAGAGGAGCTGGAAGGTGGGAAAGATTGTAAGTGACTCAGGACATACGGAAAGATAATTTTGTAATTTTTGTGATGGTTGCACTCATTGGGCTTACACAGACTGCGTTGCGGCCAGCGGACCTGATGAATATGCCGGTGCCGGAGAGTGGGCTGGGAGCGCGGCACGAGTTGATTAAGAGCCGGATTTTGGGCATCCTGTTTGCCTGGAGTTTCCGGCACGGCGGGGGGAAAGTCTCTTCTGAATCGATGTTCAGTCTGGGTAAGCAGACGGCGCGGATACCGGATGCGGCGGTAATACTTGCGGAGACAATTGCGGCGATGCCCGACGCGGATGTCCCGATTCCGTTTGCGCCCGATCTTGCGGTGGAGGTAATCAGCGTTTCGGAATCGGCTTGGGCGGTGGAGAAGAAGGTGCGGGAGTATCTGAATGCCGGAGTGCAAGAGGTTTGGCAGGTGTTTCCAGATGAGCGGATGGTGCGGGTGCGGCGGGTTGGGGGGACTGTGGATCTGGAAGCGGATGACCTGTTGACGAGCGGAGTGTTGGAAGGATTTGAGGTTCGGGTCATTAACTTCTTTGTAGGGTAAGTGCCAGAAATCTAGTATTGAACCGTTTCCGCTTGTCACGGACACGGCTGTGAGATACACATATAAGCATGAAAATCTCAGCAACGTTGTTGCTTATGTTTGGCTGCGTGTTGCAGGCGCAGACTCCTGGTATTTTCGCTACGGGTTTGTTGAACCCTTCCAAGTTACTTTTGACGCCAGCCGGGAATCTTCTGGTGACCGAGGTGGGAACAAGCCCGAATTCCGGACGTGTTTCGCTGATTGACAAATCTGGGATACGCAAGACGCTGATCGATGGTTTGCCTTCGGGGTTGGCGGCTCCGAATATGGATCCCGATGGGCCGAATGGACTGGCTCTGAAAGGGAACGCACTTTACATTCTGAACGGAGAGGGAGATGGGTTTCGGAATGGCACACGGCCGAATACGATTGTGCCGAATCCGGCGGGACCGTCGTCGCCGCTGTTTAGTTCGCTGATGAAGTTGACGCTATCCGGGAGTGTGGATGCAGCGGCGGGCGGGATGACGCTGACGGCTGCGAATCAGGCGACGCTTGCAGATGGGAATCCGGCGACTCTTAACGATTCGACAGGGGCAAGCGCGACGCTTGAGATGGTAACCGATTTTCGGGACGGCGTGGCAGACCCAATTACCGTTTGGCGGAATAGCCATCCTTATGGACTCACGGCGCTCGATGGGCGTCCCGATACCTTGTATGTGGCGGATGCGGGGATGAATTCCATGTATGAGGTGACGCTTTCGACGGGGCGCTCGCGCGTGCTGACTCACTTTGGGGGGCTGCGTAACCCTACCGGGATTGCGGGGCCGCCCGTGAGTGAAGCCGTTCCGGACAGCGTCCGGCCGTATGGGGACCAGTTGCTGGTGAGCTTGCTGCATGGATTTCCATTTCCGGCAGGCGGTGCTCAGATTGCGGTGGTGGATCCGGCGACAGGGGTGAGCATGCCGTTCATCGGGAACCTTACTTCGAGTATTGATGTGCTGGCTTTACCCGGCACGATCCGGCCCGTGTTTTTCACGCTCGAGTACAGCACCAATCAATTGGCGGGGGCTCCTGGACGGGTTACGCGTTACGACACCTCACAGGGTGTGGTGATTGCGAGCGGACTGAATGGGCCAACCAATCTGGCATACGATGCAGCGTCGCAGACTTTATATGTGTCGGTTCATAATGACGGCACGATTGTGAAGATTACGGGGCAGTAAGCGGCTCTCGCGTTAGCATCGGATGGATGGTTGCGGGCGTGAGGCGGGAATTGCCCGCGATGGTGAAGCTGGCGCTTCCGGTGGTGGCGGCGGAACTGGGCTGGGTGGCGATGAGCCTGGTGGACACTATTATGGTGGGCCGGGTGAGTTCCGTGGCGCTGGGGGCGGTGAGCATTGGCGGCACGTTGTTTTATACGCTGGCGACTTTTGCGGCGGGACTGATGTTGGGTTTAGATACGCTGGTCGCGCAAGCCTACGGCGCCGGTGATGTGAGAGATTGCCACCGGTCTTTGATGAACGCGGTCTATCTATATTTGCCGCTGGCTCCGGTGATTATGCTGGCGGTGTGGTGGGTGGGCCCTGGCCTAGCGGCGTTTGGGGTGAACCGGGAAGTGGCGCGGCAGGCGAATGAATACTTGAGAGCAGTGGCGTGGGGAAGCCTTCCGCTGCTGCTCTATTTTGCTTTCCGGCGCTACCTGCAGGCAATGAATCTGGTGAAGCCGGTGATGTTCGCGCTGATTTCGGCAAACCTGGTTCATCTGCTGGCGAACTGGATTTTTATTTATGGGAATTGGGGTGCGCCGGCTCTGGGGGCGATGGGGGCGGGTTGGGCTACCTGTTACTCACGCGTGTATATGGCGGGTTGTTTGATTGCGTATACGGCTTGGCATGAACGCAAGTACCGGACGGGGTGGATGGATGTTTCGCTGCGTCCGGATTGGGGGCGGATGCGGAGTCTGCTCCGGCTGGGACTGCCGGCGGGATTTCAGATCAGCTTGGAAGTGGGCGTGTTTGCGGCCGCAACAGCGCTGGTGGGGAGACTGGCACCGGTGACGCTGGCGGCTCATCAGATTGTGTTGAACTGCGCCACGATTACGTATATGGTGCCGCTGGCAATTGGGTCGGCGGCAGCAGTACGGGTGGGGCAGGCGGTGGGGCGTGGGGATAAGGAGAGCGCGCGGTTTGCGGGGTGGACGGCGATTCTGTTGGGAGCTGCGTTTATGAGTTTGATGGGGCTGCTGTTTCTGGTGGTGCCGCGAGGCATATTGCGCGTGTTTACTGAAGACGCGGGCGTGATTGAGCAAGGGGTAGCGCTGTTGTTTGTGGCTGCGGTGTTTCAGTTGTTCGATGGAGTGCAGACAGTATCGACCGGGGCGTTGCGTGGCTTGGGGGATACGGATACGCCGATGATCTGCAACCTGGTGGGGTATTGGTTGGTGGGGCTGCCGGTTGGGTACTGGCTTTGTTTTACGCGAGGAGTTGGGGCGGTGGGGTTGTGGGTAGGCTTGTGCTTTGCGTTAATTTTGATTGGCGCGGCGTTGTTGACGGTTTGGACGCAGAAGAGTGCGCTGAGGCCTGTGCTAGCTAGTACTGGCGGCCGGTAAGTGGGAGAGCGGTAATGGAGGCGCTGACGCGGCGGATGTCTTCGTTCAGGACGTCGCGGTCCTGGCGCTGCATCCGGTTAGCGGCGGTGCGGATGCTTTCGAGCGCGACGCGGACGTTGCGTTGATTGATGGGGCGGCCATCGCGGAATTGCTGTGCGGCGGCTTGCAGCGTGGCGCTGCTATCGTCGAGACGCTGGCGTTGCGAGTCCGATAGATTGTTGTTGTCCATGGCACCCTGCAAATCGGACTGGATGCGGTCCAGATCCTGGAGGGTGACTGAGTTCGGCTGGCGCAACAGGCCGCGCTGATCTTCCGGAGCTTGATCATTTCTGCCATAGCCGGGGTTTACTGGCACAGGGCCTGGATTGCCTTCACGATCGTTGCCGAAGCGAATTTCCTGAACGTCTGAGAGATTGATGTTTTGGCGGTTGCCGCTGTATTCGGTGAAACTGATCTGGACGGAATTTCCAGTATTGAAGGTGCCACGGAAACGGGTGCCGTTTTTCAGGATGAGCGTATCGGCGGATGCCAGCAACGGGAAGAAGAGGACTGCGCCTGCGAGAAGTTGCCTGGTCATGCCATGGGGGAAGCAATCGGTGTGCCAGAGAGAGCGGTACGAAGGCTAAGATCAGATTAATGAAAGTTCTTGTTTGCGCTGCGTTAGCGGCGGCGGGGCTGTGGGCTCAAAAGACTCCGTTCGATGTGAATGCCCTGTTGCAACTGGTGCGGGTGGGAGATCCGCAGATTTCGCCGGACGGGAAGATGGTGGCGTTGGCAGCGGTGACGGTGGACGTGGCGGCGAACAAGAAGAAAAGCCATATCTATACGGTTCCGATTGGCGGCGGCGTGGTTCATGAGTTGGGCGAGCCTGACAGCTCTAATGACCGGCCGCGCTGGATGGCGGGAGGGAAGCAGATTGGATTCGTGGGGGTGAAGAATGGCGAATCGCAGATCTGGCAGGTGGATGCGGATGGCGGGAACGTGAAGCAGTTGACTCACGTTGCGACGGAAGCATCCGGCGAATTGTTTTCAGCGGACGGAAAGTATGTTGTGTTTACGAGTGACGTGTTTCCGGCCTGCGGGGCGGATGACGATTGCAACAAGAAGAAGCTGGACGAGGCGAAGAATGCGCCAACGAAAGCGCGGCTGATTACCGGGCTGCTCTATCGGCACTGGACAACGTGGGCGGGTGCGCGGCGGACACATCTGCTGGCGATGGCTCTTGATGGCGGGGCGGTGCGGGATTTAACTCCGGGCGACCGTGATGTGCCGCCGTTTTCGCTAGGCGGGCCGGAGGATTATACGATTTCGCCGGA
>JAYTGM010000298.1:0-5107 GCA_043733425.1 Terriglobia bacterium | reverse complement strand
TTGCAGCAGCCGTGATTATGGGCTTGGGGTGCGAGGTGAACCAGATTGAGCATTATCTGGGGCCGAATGCACCGAAATCCACTCGGCTGGTTGGGCTGACGGTGCAGAATTCAGGGGGTACGAGCGGGGCTGTTGCGGCGGCGCGGCGGGAGATTCTGCAGTTGATGGAACAGGTGGCGGGGGAACGCAGGACTGAGGTTTCGGCGTCGAAGATTGTGCTGGGGCTGAATTGCGGCGGGTCCGATTCTTTTTCGGGGATTACGGCGAACCCGGCTTTGGGGTACACGTCTGACCTGCTGGCTGCGATTGGCGCGACGGCGGTGCTGGCGGAGACGACTGAGATTTTCGGTGCGGAGCATCTGCTGGTGGAGCGGGCACGGAACCGGGAGGTGGCTGAGAAGCTGCTGGGGTTTGTGAAGGGCTATAAGACTTATCTGAACCGCTTTGGCGGGAGCTTCGATGACAACCCTTCGCCAGGTAACAAAGCGGGCGGGCTGACGAATATTCTGGAGAAGAGTTTGGGTGCGGTAGCGAAGGCGGGGACTTCTACACTGACCGATGCTGTGGCTTATGCGGAGCGGATTAAGACGCCGGGATTCGTGTTTATGGATACGCCGGGATATGACCCGGTGTCACTGACGGGCTTGGCGGCTGGGGGCTGCAACGTGATTGCATTTACGACGGGGCGCGGCAGTGCGATCGGCTTTCCGAGCGTGCCGGTGATTAAGATTGCGAGCAACAGTTTTACGTATGACCGCATGACGGAAAACATGGACATTAATGCCGGGCGGATTGCGGATGGAGAGGCCACCGTACGGCAAGTGGGGCAGGAGATTTTCGACGAGGTGCTGCGGGTGGCCTCGGGCGAGAAAACGAAGGCTGAGAAATTGGGGCATCAGGAGTTTGTGCCGTGGCGTATTGGGCCGGTGATGTGATGGGGATGCGTTCTGGAGTGCTATTGTGCTGCGCGGCGGCGATGCTGTCGGCGGCCCCTGTGAAGAAGACGGCGGCTAAACCGCTGGTGCCGAAGCTTTCGGCGTTTTCTAAACCGGTGTTTGAAGATTACGTGCGGCACCTTTTCGTGTGGCCGACTGCGATTCAGTTGGAAATTGCGGATCCGAAACCGGGACCGATGCCCGGATACGACGAAGTGCGGGTGAAGGCGACGCAGGGTAAGGCGTCCCAGGAGGAGGTCTTCTACATTTCGAAGGACGGGCAGAAGATTGTCCGGGGGCAGGTCTTCGATGTGAAAGAGAACCCGTTCAAGGCGGACCTGGACAAGATTCGGACAGACTTGCGACCGAGTATGGGAACAGCGGGCGCAAGTGTGGTTATTGTGGAATTCAGCGATTTCCAGTGCCATTTCTGCCGCGAAGAGGCCAAGGTGCTGCGAGAGAACCTGCTGAAGGATTATCCGAAGGACGTGCGGCTGTACTTTATGGATAACCCGCTTGATTCGCTACACCCGTGGGCGCGAGCGGCGGCTGTTGCGGGGCAGGCGATTTTCAAGTTGAAAGCTGACGCATTCTGGGAGTATCACGACTGGATTTTTGAACATCAGGCGGAGATTACGGCCGAGAATTTTGAGGCAAAGTTGTTTGAATTTGCGAAGACGAAGGGCTTGGACCCGCTGCAATTGAAGGCGGCGATTGCGTCGAAGCAGGTTTTAGCCGCGGTGGATCAGAGTGTGGAGATGGGGCGCGCGGTGCAGGTGCAATCGACTCCGACACTGTTTGTGAATGGCCGTAGGCTGGTAGGCGCGGTGGATTGGCGGGAGTTGAAGCGGATTATCGATTACGAGATTGAGTACCAGAAAACGGCCAAGAATGCCGGGGAAGACTGTGGATGCGAGATCAAACTAGCCTTCCCCGGAAAATAGTATCCCGCCGCCCGAAAACTTCGTAAAAAGCACCAGTATCGTGGAGGATTCATGACGCAACCGCTTGTTCCCGCTCAGGAGCTTGCCTCAACAAACAAGGCTCACTACCCCAACGAAGGCGCGGCATATCGTGCGGCTCGCAATGAGCTCCTGGCCGAAGAAATCGACCTGCGCCGTCATCTGGAACGCGTCGCGTCGCAGCGGAGCGCTCTGCCACCTGGAGGGGAGATCCCCCTCGATTTCCGGCTTGACTCCGAGGCAGGCCCCATTCTTTTTTCAAGTCTCTTTGGCGGCCGGGACACGCTCATGGTTTACAGCATGATGTATGGTCCGCAACGCAAAGCGCCGTGTGCCATGTGCACATCGTTACTTTCCTCCTGGAACGGAACCGCCGCCAATCTGAGTCAGCGCGCGGCCGTCGTCGTGACTGCCCGCTCGCCCATTCAGCGCTTGATCGAGTACAAGAACCAACGCGGTTTCACCAATCTGCCTTTCATTTCAGATCCTTCCGGCGACTACACTCGCACCTACGTGAACTCAGAGGACGCCGATGTCCCCGGCTTCAGCGTTTTCACCCGGCGCGATAACGTGATCCGCCACTTCTACAGCGGCGAGATGAGCGGAGCGATGGCCGATCCTGGACAAGATCCGCGCGGCGGCCCGGACCTTGATCCTCTATGGCTCATGTTGGATTTGACGCCCGAAGGCCGCGGTACGGATTGGCACCCGAAGCTGGACTACGGGCAGAAATAAACTTGCTTTCCCCGGGAAATAATTAAGAGCTGCTGCAAAGTTTTTTCGTTGCGGTGCCGATAGACGGGTGTGGAACGATATAGGGCTGCATCATCCGGGCAAACCAGTTGTTTAGATCGACCTGAAATGGCCAACGTTGATTGGAAGCTACCACCATTGATTCTCCACCCGTTCACAGGTGAGAAGGGGCCAGACAGGCTGCTGGAGGGTTCGCGGGCGGAGTTGGCGCTGAATGGGCTTCTTCCGGGGGGAAAGGGCGACCGGGAAGAAATGGCGCGTCTGGTGACCGGTGGGCGGTACCAGGAATTTAAGATGCTGATCTATATTGGGCGCGATTTGCAGCGGTGGGCGGAACAGTGCGTGGATTTTGTGAATCGCGAGCCCCAGTTGCGCAGTGCGGGGATTCGGGAACAGAGTTTCGTTACTATGCTGATTAACCGGCCACCGGCGAGTTTCGCGGACAAGATGGCGAAGTGGGGAATTACCGATCAACGGTCTATTTTTTCCCGGGCAATCGGGCTCAACAGCGTATTCGACCAGCCGCCGCCTATAGAAACTCTTAGCACAAAGTTTCTACAGTCATATCAACGATATGCGGACTATTTATTCATCTGTTACCAGACAATGGTGCAATACAAAGGCCTGGAGGGAAGCGGCTTTGCTTTCGAGCTCTATGCCTCTGAGGAATACGCTAAGCTTCTGGCGGATGGCTGGAACAATTAAAGCGGCAATCCAAGTATAATTCTCCCATGCAATTTCCCCGGATGTTTATGGCACGACAGGACTTTCCTGATCGGCGCCTGGAGAATTTACCGGACGTGGTTCGAAAGGAGTTGGCAAGAGCGCAGTTTCAGACCAGACTCAGCCCGGGTTCGCGTGTCGCGATCGGAGTGGGCAGCCGGGGAATCGTGAACATTTCGACCATTGTCCGTGCCGTAGTGGATTTCTGGAAAGAGGCTGGTATGAAGCCGTTTCTCTTTCCCGCCATGGGCAGTCATGGGGCGGCAACAGCGGAAGGACAGGCCGATGTTCTGGCGCATTACGGGATTGTAGAGGGAACGATGGGCTGCCCCGTGGTGAGCTCGCTTGAAGTGGTGTCCCTGGGTAGCACCTCAGACGGTATAGAAACGTTTATGGACCGCAACGCGTTTGAAGCGGACGGCGTGATGCTGGTGGGCCGGGTAAAGTGGCACACGGATTTCGCGGGCAAGATTGAGAGCGGCTTGTTCAAAATGATGGCGATCGGTCTAGGGAAGTTTCATGGAGCCCAGCGGTATCACACGTATGCATACAATCTGGGCCTCGAGCACGTGATCCGCAGCGTAGGGCGGCAGGTTTTGAAAAGCGGCAAAATTCTGGGCGGGTTAGCGATTTTAGAGGATGCGAATCACAACACGGCGCAGTTGACCGCGGTGCCTGTTGAGCAGATGGAGCAGAAAGAAGAAGAACTGCTGGCGCTGGTGAAGAGCTGGATGGGGCACATTCCCGTGAGCGCGCATATCTTAATTCTGGATCAGATTGGGAAGCCGATCAGCGGTGCCGGATTCGATACAAAAGTGGCGAACCGCGGCGTGAATGGAGAGTACAACCCATGGCCGAATACTCCCAAGTTCAACCGGCTGTTTATCCGGGATCTGCACCCGAACAGCTATGGCAATAGCGTAGGGCTGGGGATGGCGGATGTGGTTTCGGACCGGTTGCTGAAGAAGGTGGATTGGACTCCCACGCAGATCAATTCGCTGACCGCGTCGTCACCGGCTGCCGTGAGGACGCCGCTTCACTACCCGACCGACCGGGAGTGCCTGGAGCGGTTTGTGCCCACTGTCGGGCTAATCGATCTAAGCGAGCTTCGGATTTGCTGGATCAAGAATACGCTGGAACTGAACCCGGTGTTGTTGAGCGAAAACATGAGGGCGGAAGTGGAGCGCAACCCGGCGATGCGGATACTAAGCGAGCCAGAGCCTATGCCATTCGACGTGGAGGGAAATCTGGATTTTGTACTGGCCCGAAATCCGGACATGGTGGCAGCTCACTAAGCGACGCTTTCGTACGCACTGGCGAAATATAGCAGGGGCCGGCCTTCGCGCCACTCGACGGAGTGGACATGGGCGAGGACAATCTGATGGTCGCCCGCGGGGATGAGCTGCGTGACGGTGCATTCGAAGTTAGCCAGTGCGCCCGCGAGGAGTGGAGAGCCTAGGGTGCCGGTTTTCCAATCGAGATTTTCAAAACGATCTTCAGACTTGCGGGCGAAACGCGAGGATTGATCGGCTTGCTCTTCAGCAAGGAGGTTTATTGCGATACATCGGTTCGGGGCAATGTGGGACAGAAGAGCCGCCCGTTCATCGAGGCAGAAGAGCACGAGCGGCGGATTGAGCGAGACCGACGCAAATGAATTGACGGTCATTCCATGGGGGATGCCCACGGAATCCTTTGTGGTGATGATGGCAATCCCCGTGGCAAAGAGAGAGCAAG
>JAYTGM010000297.1:0-1727 GCA_043733425.1 Terriglobia bacterium | reverse complement strand
CGGTGGTGGCGGGATTCAGACGGGAGCCGCACCGTTTGTGGGCGAAGTAAAGAACTGGCAGGCCATGGCTTATGGCGCAAACCTTTTGACCAAAGTGTTGCAACCGTATTTGCTCGGCACCGCCTTGAACAGTCCAGCGTACGGACGGAATTTGATTACAGCCGCGCGGGAGAACACTCAGGGACGCATGCTGATGATCGTGAATAGCTGGGATGGCTCTCGCCAAGTCTCAATCGATTTCACGCCCTATAAGTATGGCTTCGGCGCGGTGCGTTATCGTGTCGGCGACACCGGCATCCAAACCAAACTGGAAGCTGACGCCGATGGCGAGACAGTCACGCTGGAAGCGGGCGAGACGGTCGGATACGTTTTCCCCAACTCTGTCGCCCCGCTCGCGGAGACTGTCTCATTCTCATTCCCCGATGCCGTGGGATTGAAGACCGCCCTGCGCTATGGCTACGTATTCCCGGGCAATGTGGAAGCTTTCGGCGAATCGCTAGATTGCACGAATGGCTGCACCCTCGCCGTGGATCATAGGCTAGGTGCCCTCTTCTATCAGTGGTCGGTTGCTGATGGATGCGGCACACCGGCACCGGCCAGCCCAATCGCTTTGCTGGGCGGCGGGAAGCGCCACACAATCAGAACGGGCTTGAAGCACCGCTCGAAAGCGTGCCTCTAGCCCAATTCCGAGCTTGATTAGCTGTTTACTTTTGCCGCGAGTTCTTTGCTCGGTTTAAATCCGACAGCCTTGCGCGCCGCGATCTCAATCGCTTCGCCGGTCTTCGGGTTCCGTCCCGTACGTGCTTTCTTGTCTTTGGAGGAGAAGCTGCCAAATCCGCGCAGGTCCACTTTTTCGCCCTTTGCGAGGGCTTCGCCCATGTGTTCCAGGACGGCGTCGATCACCACCTCCAAATCCTTCTTGGTGTGTCCGGAGGTGTTCGCAACAGCGTCAATTAATTGTGTCTTAGTCACCGGCTTAGTATAACGCGTGGAAAACGCCGCTTCTGGCCTGCACTTCTACTGGCGATTGGAACAGAGTACTCAGGCGGTCATCGGTCAGCGCTTCTGCCTTCGGACCATCGAAGAAGACCTGGCCATCCTGAATCATCACTACGCGATCAATTTCGGGGATGATGTCCTGTAGCGTGTGTGTAACCAGGACCACGCTTTTGCCTGCCTGAGCGATCTGGCGCATGGCGGCGTGCAGTTTGCGCATTGCGTGAAGATCCAGGCTGTTGGTGGGTTCGTCAAAGATCAGGGTCTGTGGATTGTGTACCAGCGCGCGCCCGATCAGGAATCGGCGCGCCTCGCCGGAGGACATTTCCGAGACATTGCGGGCGGCCAGATGCTCTACCTCCAAGAATCGGATAATTTTGTCCGCTTCGGCATCCATCTCAGGGGTGACAAGATGATATGGCCACAAGCCGACGCTGGAAAAGAAGCCGGAGAGCACGGTTTCGCGGCCGGTGTAATCGCGCGAACAGGCCAGCATCCAGTCATTGGTCACAATGCCCAGATGGCTGCGAAGTTCAAAGATATTCCAGCGTTCGCGGCCCAGGATTTTGAGAGTGGAACCCTGGAGCGGGTAGCATTCGCGCGTGATGGCCTTGATGAAGGACGATTTTCCGGAGCCGTTCGGCCCCAGGATGGCAACGTGTTCGCCTTGCTCGATGCGCAGCGAGAAGTTGCGCAGGGCTGGTGTTTCGCCCCGCATCAACGTTACGTTT
>JAYTGM010000296.1:0-5130 GCA_043733425.1 Terriglobia bacterium | reverse complement strand
CAAATTGCAACCGGGATCACGGCCACACCAATCGTCACGTTGGCGATCAAAAACTCGCTGCCAAAGACCTTGTAAGCGTCCACTTCCCAGAATCCCTTGAGCATGACAACCAGCAGCGGAATCCACCAAACCAGTTGCCCGGTAAGCAATGCCCATCGAACCACGTGGAGTCGCAGCACCCGAAGGGACTCAATCTGCTTTTGAACTAATGTGACTGGCTTGTTGAAGTCGATCTGAAGCGCCATTACCATTTGCCGAATCGATGTCACAACATATGCGATCACCCAGACATGCAAAGCCATTCCAGGCAGCGCAAAGCGTGGTTCCGCCCAATGGGCGTGGATGAACTGGCCGAGAATCACGAGGCTGATCAAACCCAGCAATGTCCCAACGCCGGTGAAAAGTGCAAAACGTCGCATGGGCGACCGCACCCGATTCATGGTCGCCGCCAGCAGAAGTTGCTGGCTCAAACGAATACTGCCGTCGAGCTTCCGGTCCTGCTCAACCCACTTTTCCTTGAGTACATCGAGTTCCATTGCTCTCTCCTTTTAAACTTTCTTCGTTTCGAATTCTTGTTTCATCTTGCTTTTCAATCTGCTGATTTTAGTCGCGACGTTTGTCTCCGTGATGCCCACGATGTCGGCGATTTCCTGGTAGGTGTTCCCATCGAGGTAAAGCAAGATAAGGGCTTTGCTCAAGGGGTTCAGTTCTTCAATGAATTCGTAGAGGAGCCGAACCTCTTCCGGCTGGCGGTCCGTTTCAACAACCCACTCCAGAAGCCGCCGTTCATCGGAAATCACACGTCGAGTTCTTGCGCCCTCGCTGCGATAAAAGGAGATTGCCACGTTGAGCGCGATTCGATACATCCAGGTAGAAAACTGACAGCGTCCATCGAACTTGCCGAAGGAACGCCAAAGCTGGAAGGTGATTTCCTGCGCAAGATCTTCCCGCGAGTCTCGGTCCTTACAATAGGCGTTGCAAACCTTATAGAGGATCTTCTTGTGTTGCTCAAGCCGATTTTGAAACGCTGCCTGGAGGTCTGAGCTTGTCATCCGCTTCCTAATCGTGTGCCGTTTGCATTACCCTTTGCTGTCCTTCACACCGTTATTCGCGTCACGTGCGGAAAAATCACACTCTGATCTGACGCTCGCGCTCATGCGAGTCCGAGATTCTCATCGTTTAGTGGCATACAATCTAAACTGCGCAGAATAGGGTTACTGCGCAGTTTTCCTGTTCTCAGGAGGGCGTATGGCGGGATCAAGCCGTTCAAAACGCGCGAAAGTGCGTGGTAATTCACCGAAGACGCAGTCTCCACTGGGGTTGGCGGACATCGTTTTAGAAACGGTGCGGCTCTGGCGCAAGCACCACCTCGGTTATGACCAGACCAAGTACGTCGTTGAGGAGGCACGCCGGCGTCTGAAATTGCAGCCTCAGGGAACGCGGCGCAGGACGGTGGACCGTCTCGACAAATCGGAAGTGGAACGACTGATACGGCATGCCTACCAGTCCCACAACAAGTACGGTCTCATGATCAAAACGTTGTTCCTTAGCGGGGCGCGCGTAGATGAGTTCGTTCACATTCGAGTCGAGCACCTTCATCTCGACGGCGACCCGTCCCAAATTTATCTCAGCCACTGCAAAAAGGAGTCGAATCGGTATGTGCCGGTTCTGCCTGCCTTGGCGCAGGAGCTTCGGACGCATTTGAATGGGCGGCGTTCCGGATATTTATTCGAAACCAACCGGAACAACCGTTATTCAGTCCGGACCGTGCAATCTGTCGTAAAGGCCGAGGCGCGAGAGGCCGGTATTGAAAAGCGCGTTTATCCTCATCTCCTGCGCCATTCGATCGCAACGATCCTGCTCGATTCCGGAGAAGTGCCCATCGATCAGGTGCAAAAGTTCCTTGGGCATCTACAACTCTCGACGACCCAAATCTACGCCGAGACCAGTATTCGAGCCCTTGGAGAAAATTATCTTCGAGCCATGAGCGGCGCAAAGCCTTGAACCCAGCCGCGGCTACTATTGTCGGTTCCGGCCCAAATAACCGGCTGGAACAGCCGGAGCGCCTGCCTGACGAGATCGATGACGACACCCTCCGCAAATTCTTCACGCTGACCAAGACAGACCTGGAACAGGTGGACCAATGCCGCGGGCCCGCCAACAGATTGGGATTCGCTGTGCAGCTCTGTACGCTGCGGTGGCACGGCTATTTTCTTCCCGACACGCGCGCCGTTCCTCGTTCGGTCGTTGAAATGATGGGCTCTCAATTGGGGTTGTTGCCGATCTCTCTGGATGACTATCCGCAGAACGAAAAGACTCGCTTCGAACATCTGGAACGTATTCGACAACATCTCGGGTTCACCCGCTGCGATGCACCGCAACGGGAGCGTTTGCTGAATCATCTCACCGCCATCGCTCAGGGATTAACCCGCGCGACGGCTCTGCGCCAAGCCGCGCACCGTTGGCTCAAACAAGAACAGATCGTTCGACCTGGACACACCACATTGCGCGACGTGATCGTCAGTGCTCGCGAAGCCGCCTTGCAAAATGTATACGCGGTTCTGGCGAGAGAGCTATCCCCGAAACAAATGGAAGAAATCGAAGCGCTGCTGCTTGTGGCGGCTCCGGTGCCGGAATCCGAACAACTGGAAGCTGAATCCGCATCGCGTTCGAGATTGGAGCAGTTCAAGACGGTAGCGCGAAAGGAATCCCCGGAATCACTCCTTGCCTTGCTGGAACAACTTAGTGACGTCCGCTCGCTTGGGCTGACGGCCTGGCCCGCGTTAGCAGAAATTCATCCTGCGACCCGTCGGATGCTTGCCGGTTGGGGATATCGATACAGCGTTTGGAATCTGCGCCGTTTCTCCGCCGCCAAGCGAAACGGAATTGTGATCTGTTTCCTGCAAGCCGCGCGGGCTGAAATGACGGACGGCATCGTCGAGATGCAAGACAAGCTCATCACTTCGATCCACAACAAAGCACGAAAACGCTACGAAGAGCTGCTGCGCGCCACGGAAGAAGCACGGAGCCGCGCCGTCGAAGTGCTGGAAGAGATGGGTACGCTCGTGTTGGATGATTCGATTCCAGACAACAAACTGCGCAAACACATTTTCGATCTGCTGCCGAGCGAGGATATCAGCAGATTGGTCGAAGGCTGCCGGAATTTGCGGGCTGGCGGCGACGGCTCTTCCCTCGCCCTTGTGAAGCATTGGTATGGCTATACGCGGAAATATTCACCCGCGCTTCTGGAGAAGACGCCGTTCCAGTTCGCGGAAGATTCGCCGCTCGGGCGCGCGGTCGTTTTCTTGAAAAACCTGAACACCGGCGATAAACACAAATCTTTTGCTGGAGCGCCATTCGATTTCCTCCCGCGCCGCTGGGTCAAATACGTTGTCCTCAAAAGTGCAACGGACGAGGTCACCCTCTCCCGCCCACATTATGAACCGGCTCTCCTGACCACTCTCAATGAGCGGTTGAAATCTGGCGATGTCACCGTGTCCCATTCTCGAAGGTGGTCGGATTTCGAGGAGTATCTGATCCCGCGATCGCTCTGGGCGGCGAAACGTATTGAACATTATGCAAATCTCGAATTGCCGCTCGACGCGGACGAGTATCTCGCCCGGCTGAACGATCAGCTAGAACAGGTGACGGGCGACGTGGATAGGCGCGTTCCGCACAACAAGGCTCTCACCATCGATGCCGACAAGGGTGAATTCCACCTCGCGGCCTTGAAAGCCCTGGACAAGCCGGACTCCATCAAGATTCTGAAAGAACTGATCGAATCGCGACTCCCAAAATCCGATCTGGCCGACATTCTGATCGACATCGATAACCGGACGAATTTCCTTCGCCACTTTCTTCCGCCTGGCGCGGATACGGCCGCACATCGCCGAGATGCGCTCGCGGCGGTGCTGGCTATAGGCTGCAACCTCGGATGCCAGCGCATGGCACTCGCATCGGGCTTAAACTTTCACGCGATTAGCCTCGTTGCCGACTGGTATTTGACGGAAGAGACGCTGAAGGTGGCCAGCATCGACATCATAAACTTCGCCTCCCGAATCCCGGTCAGCCGCATTTACGGTCGTGGCGCGACGTGTTCGGCAGACGGCATGCGGTTCTACGTACCCATCCATATCCTCGCGGCTGATTACAGCCACGTGCTTCAAGGCCGGGGCGTCACTCTATACGCTCACACCTCTGATAGTTTCCTGCGAATGCATCAGCAGCCGATTCCGTGCCGCTTGCGGGAGGCGGCTTTCAGCCTAGACGGCCTGATGGAGCACGATACAGAACTCGATCCCAAAGTTTGCTATACCGACACGCACGGCTACACCGAAGTAGTCATGGCGACGGCGGCACTCCTGGGATACGAGCTGGCGCCACGAATCAAAGACATCAAGGATCAAACTCTTTATAAGATGGATCGCCATCAGCATTACGCAAATCTGGACTCCATCCTCTCGGGAACGATCAAGCCTCACCTGATCCGAAACGCTTGGGACGAAACGGTCCGGGTGATCGCCTCGGTTGAGGAACGGATCGTTTCGCCGTCGCTGGTGCTTCACCGGCTTGGCTCATATGCCCGCCAGAACAGCGTCTACCAAGCTCTCTCGGAAATCGGCCGTGTTCAAAAGACGATTCACATTTTGAAGACCCTGGATAATGAAGATTACCGGCGAAGGATGGGGCGCGAGCTGAACAAGGGCGAGGCGTCCCACGATCTATCCCGGTTTCTGTGTTTTGGTAAAGAAGGCGTGCTGCGGGGCCGCGAATTCGGCGACCAGGTGCATACATTCAGTTGCCTGTCGGTTCTGCACAACGCCGTCGTCGCCTGGAACATGATTCAGATCGGTGAGATTGTTGGCCAATTACGGGCCGACGGACATGAAGTTGATGACGAAACACTGAGCCATGTCACGCCTCTTCTTCGGAGGCACATTAATCCGTTCGGGCGATACCATTTCGACTTGGATCGAATTCGGAAGCCTCAGGCCGCCCCCAGCGGAATTCCTTAACGGAGGTTTTCGGTTGGATGTGGCTAGTACACCAGGTTGTGATTGCGCTTTCGTGGTTTGAGCGGGGGGTGGGACCGGAGCTGGTTGCGTTTGCAGTGGATTCGCTCGGCACGAG
>JAYTGM010000295.1:0-13242 GCA_043733425.1 Terriglobia bacterium | reverse complement strand
AACGCTCCGGAGAACTCGACCGGTCCGCCGAGATTATCGTCCACTGTAAGAGCGGCGGACGGTCCAGCAAAGCGGTCGAGTACCTCCGCAAAAGCGGTTTCTCAAACGTTAGTAACCTGACTGGCGGAATCCTTGCCTGGAGCGACAAGGTGGACCCGACAGTCCCCAAGTATTAAACCGCGCGGCGGCCGGTAATCAACTGGATCACCAACACAACAACCGCCAGAACCAGCAGTAAGTGAACGTAGGCGCCGAGCGCCGCTCCACTGACCAGTCCCACAAGCCATAACACCAAAAGAATCACGAAAATTGTCCAGAGCATCTCAGGCTCCTCCTGTCCGTAGGCGAAGCATTTCTCTGGCCAATTCTGATTCGCTCGGAAAGCGGCTATCCGGCAGCAGCCAGTAGACCAGCGCGATGGACAAAGGGTGCATCAAACCAGCCATCAGGAAGACGGGCGAATAAGAGAAGTGACGCACCACGTATCCGGTCCCCAGGTTCGCCAGCATGCCTCCGATGGCTCCGCCCATGCCGGAGAAGCCGGCTGCGGTTCCCACCTCCGTGCCCCGGAACAGATCGGTGGGAATGGTTTGCAGGTTACTGGTCCACAACGCGTGCCCGAACGTGATGGAGCAAGTCGCCCCGATCGCCATCCATGCCTCGGGGAAGTAAGGTGCAAAGATCGCAATCGGCATAAAGCCCGCGCCCACCAACATCAGAGTCTTGCGTGCGCGCGGAATCGCCCAACCTCGGCGGATCAATAAACCGGAAAGCCATCCGCCCAAAATATAGCCTACGCCGCCGAATGCATAAGGCACCCAGGAGTACTTCCCCACCGCTGCCAAATTGAAGCCGCGCTCTTTCTGCAGATACTCGGGCAGCCAGAAGATCACGAAGTAGATGACCGGGTCAGTAAAAAAACGGGCGAGTATCAAAGTCCAGCAGCCGCGTTGCGCAATCACATGCTGCCAGCGAACGCGCTCCCCCGCGGGCTTGGTCTCCTGCGGCGGCGCAATCTCATCGCGAAACCCCGCATACTCCCGCTCGCTCAGCCAGCGGTTCATGTGTGGCGGGTTATAGAGGATCAGCCACACCGCAAGCCAGAGCAGCCCTACGGCACCGGTGCAGAGGAACGCAAACCGCCATCCATAATGGATGGTCAGCCACGCAATCACAATGCCTGACAGCATGGCTCCCACGGAGGAGCCCGCGTTGAAGATGCCGACGCCTAACGCACGCTGTCGCGCGGGGAACCACTCGTTCACTGCCTTCGTGGCGGCGGGCCAGTTGCCCGGTTCGCCCAGCCCTAACAGGAAACGCGCTCCCGCCAAGCTCCATGTACCGCGCACCGCCGCATGCAGCATGGCAGCAATGGACCAAAACCCGATGAAGAACGCAAAGCCTTTCTTCGTGCCGAGCCGGTCTACGATATAGCCCGAGCCCGCATACATAATCGCGTAGGCCAAAAAGAAGGCAACCAGGCTATAGGAATAATCCTGTTCGTTCAAGCCAAACTCGGTGCGGATGTTGCGGCTTACAACCGCCAGCGCGCCGCGGTCCAGGTAATTGACCGCGGTAGCCAGGAACAGCATCCCGGCTAGTATCCAGCGCAGGTGGGGAATCTTCATCGCGCACTCCAGGCGCGCACTGCGCTCCACGCGCTAAAATTAGTCTTCATTTCTCAATGCCGTTTACCATTCAGCCGATCCGGGAATTTCTTGTACGCCCTTCCGTGCCGCCAGCCTTGGCCCGCATGTCTGAACTAGCCTATAACATCGTCTGGAGTTGGGAGCCGGTTATCCGCGCGCTCTTCCGGCGCTTGGATACGGAACTCTGGAAAGAGTTGGGCTATAACCCCGTTGCCATGTTGGGCCGCGTGTCTCAATCCACGCTGGAACGCGCGGCGGCAGATCCGCGCTATCGCTCGCTCTACAAACTCGCCTGCGAGCGGTTCGATGCGCACCTGGAAGCGGAAACGGCCCCCAATCCGGACGGCAAGCTGGTAGCTTACTTTTCGGCCGAATACGGGCTTACGGAATGCCTGCCTATTTACTCGGGCGGCCTGGGTGTTCTCTCAGGCGACCACATGAAGTCTTCAAGCGATCTGAAGCTTCCGCTGATTGGCGTGGGCCTTCTGTATCAGCATGGCTACTTTCGGCAATACCTGAATGCCGACGGATGGCAGCAGGAGCGTTACCCCGAAAACGATTTCTACACGCTCCCCGTAACCCCTGTCCATAACGCTGCCGGGGAAGAAGTAAAGGTGCAGGTCACCTTACCCACGGGGCCCGTGGTCATCAAGGTCTGGCAAATTTCCATTGGCGGCATCAAGCTCTTCGCGCTCGATACCAACCTGCCCGAAAATGTGCGTCTGGAAGACCGCACCATCACCGATCAGCTTTACGGAGGCGATACGGAAACGCGCATCCGCCAGGAGATTGTGCTGGGAATCGGCGGCCTGCGCGCGCTGGAAGCCATGGGGCTTGAGCCTACTGTCTACCACATGAATGAGGGCCACTCCGCGTTTCTCGTGCTGGAAAGGATCCGCGTGTTCATTGAGAAGCATGGCCTCAGTTTCGAAGAGGCTCTTGAAGCCACTCGCGCCAATAGTGTCTTCACCACTCACACACCCGTGCCCGCCGGAATCGATCTATTCGATCCCGGAATGATGTATCACTTCTTCCAGAGCTTCTGCCGCGAAGCCAACATTGACTTCGATAAGTTCATGGCGCTGGGGCGGCACAACCCCGAAGACCGCGGGGAGCGCTTCTCCATGGCCATTCTGGCGTTGAAGACCTCGGCTTATCGAAATGCGGTCAGCAAGCTTCACGGCGAAGTATCCCGTGAGATGTGGCACGAGTTATGGCCGGAGATTCCGGTGAATGAAATCCCGATCACGTCCGTCACCAACGGGGTGCACCTGCCAAGCTGGATCAATGGCGATTATGCCGATCTGTTCGATCAGTATCTGGAACCGGACTGGCGCGATTTCACCGGCAACTTCGAGCGATGGCAACTGGTGAAAGATATTCCCGATGAGGAACTGCAGGAAGCGCACCGCCGCCGCAAGCGCCGGCTGATCGGCTTTATCCGTGACCGGCAAACCGCCTCAGCATACAGGCGTAAAGCTTCCGCGGCGGAGTTGCGTTACTCCGGCGAAGTGCTAGATCCGAACGCGCTCACCATCGGTTTTGCGCGCCGCTTCGCAACGTATAAGCGCGCCACTTTGTTGTTCCGCGATCCGGAACGGTTAAAGCGTATCCTTTCGAATAAAGACCGGCCCGTGCAGATTGTAATCGCCGGTAAGGCGCATCCCAAAGATCAGCCGGGAAAAACATTTATCCGCGAAATCGTTCAGCTTTCGCGTGACCCTGAGCTTTGGAAGCACGTAGTTTTCGTCGAAGACTACGACATGAAAGTGGCTCGCGAGTTAGTGCAGGGCGTGGACCTCTGGTTGAATACGCCACGGCGCGGAGAGGAAGCATGCGGCACCAGCGGCATGAAAGCCTCCATGAACGGCGTACTGAGCCTGAGCATTCTGGATGGCTGGTATGACGAAGCTTATGAAACCTCCGGCGGTTGGGCCATTGGTGACCGCGAGGAATATGCCGACGATCAGGACGGCTTACATGCGAGTTCCATTTACTATTTGCTCGAGAAAGAAATAATCCCCGCATTCTATGAGCGGCGGGAAACTACCGCGTCGCCGGAGTGGGTACGCCGCATGAAGCTTTCCATCATGAATGTCGCGCCTCATTTCGATGCACGGCGCATGGTGGCCGAGTATGACGAATCGTTGTACCAGCCCGCTCACCAAAGTTATGTTAAGTACCGGGGGGGCAATTTCCAGAAGGCGCGTGAACTTGCCGCCTGGAGTGCGCGTGTCGGTGAAGTGTGGGATCAGGTGCGGTTTGTGGAATCGAGCCCGGCTTTGGTGGAGCCCGTGACCAGCGGGCGCGCCGTGCACGTGCGTGCCCTGGTGGAAATGGCTGGTTTGCAGCCGCAGGACGTTCGCGTGGAGGTGGTGATGGGCCGTGTCGGCACGACGGGCGGCTTGGAAGAGACGGCCGTCGTCCAGCTTCCCGCCTCGGAGCAGAGAGGTTCAGCTACCGTGTTTTCACGCGATCTGACACCGCAGTACACCGGCCGCTTGGGCTATGCCTTGCGTATCAGCCCGAATCATTTTGACGATCCGCGAACCAGACCCTGTACAAGCCTATTGAAATGGGGAAAGCTGTAAAATTTTTTCTTATTTTTAATCACAGTTTGAGTGGTGTGCCATGGCAGCCGGAAACAATCCGTGGTACACCTGTATTTGCTGCCTGAGGTTTCCCGCAAGCTGCGTCTTTCCGGGATGTGAATGGCGCCGCCGCTTTACTGAAAATTCCGTCTTCCCATATGAAGGTTGTAATTTTCCTCAGCGATATTAATTAAACGTGAACCAACTCGCACTCTAAGGAGCACCATTCTTTTATATGGACGGCGACCGCAAATACTCCCAGCGTGGTTACCAGGAATCGGAACGTAACGGGTCAAAAGTGTTTCGTAATGGCGATCACAAACCCAGCGGCCCGCGTCCTCCGATAGATGTTACCGGTCCGCGTCTGCCGCGATTGGTTCAAGCGGTCACGGCGACCCGTTGTTTTAGTTGCTCCACTCAGATTGTGGCGAGTACGGATCTGAATGCCGCATGCCCTAAATGCCAGGTCAAACTGCATTGCTGTAAGCAGTGCGCGCATTTTGAACCTTCCACACGCTTTCAATGCACAAAGCCAATTCCGGCGCGGATCCCATTTAAGGATCAGCAAAATGAATGTCTGTTATTCATGCCGCGGGTTACTGTTGCGCGCGACGCGGTAACTCAGGTTCCGAAGGTGCCTGTGCAGGACATGAATTCCGCCGCTCCCCGCACCGCCAGCGATGCACGTAGTGCATTTGAGAGTCTGTTCAAAAAGTAAGCCAGATGCTACATTGAGAGATTAAAATCTCTCAAATGCCCAAAGCGCTAATTTCTGGAATTACTGGCCAGGACGGATCTTATCTTTCCGAATTCCTGTTAAAAAAGAATTACGAAGTGCACGGAATTGTAAGGCGTGCCAGCACTTTTAATACAGATCGAATTGATAACCTGTATCACGACCGCCATGATCCTGAAGCCCGGCTCTTTCTGCACTACGGTGATTTGACTGACGGCAGCTCGCTGCGTCGGATTCTGCATAAGGTTGAGCCCGACGAAGTATACAATCTGGGCGCGCAATCCCATGTAGCGGTATCGTTCGAACAGGCCGAATATTCCGCTGACGTGGTGGCCACCGGCACATTGCGTCTTCTGGAGGCAATCCGCGATTACACTTCCGTGACTTCAAAGCCAGTCCGCATTTACCAGGCCGGTTCTTCTGAAATGTTCGGTGCGGCCAAACCTCCTCAAAGCGAAGCCACTCCCTTTTACCCGCGCAGCCCCTACGCGGTCAGCAAAGTGGCCGGCCACTGGTATTGCGTGAATTATCGCGAAGCCTATGGCATGTTCGTTGCGAACGGAATTCTGTTCAATCACGAATCACCAAGGCGCGGGGAAACGTTCGTCACGCGCAAGATCACGCGGGCCGTGGGCCGCATCAAAATGGGCCTGCAGAAGAAGCTTTTCCTAGGCAACCTGGATTCGAAACGTGACTGGGGCTTTGCCGGTGATTACGTGGAAGCCATGTGGCAGATGTTGCAGCAACCCGCGCCCGACGATTATGTAATCGCAACAGGTGAGGCATACTCTGTCCGCGAGTTTTTGGATCATGCATTCGGGCACGCCGGTCTGGAATGGCAGGAGTATGTTGAGATTGACCCGCGCTACATGCGGCCCACCGAAGTGGACTACCTGATGGGAGACCCTACAAAAGCGCGGAACGCTTTCGGGTTTGCCCCCCGCGTGGGTTTTCAGGAACTGGTTCACATGATGGTGGATAGCGATCTGGAACTGGCGGGCCAAGAAGCGACACTGATCAAAGCGGGCCATACCGTTTCGTTGCGCGGCCGCAGCGGTTCGCAAAATGGATAAAGGCAGCCGAATTTATGTAGCGGGGCATCGCGGCCTTGCGGGTGCCTCCATTGTGCGCCAACTGCAGGCCGAAGGCTTCACGAATCTGTTGATGCGAACGCACGCGGAACTAGATTTGACGCGGCAAGATGCGGTGGATCACTTCTTTAAAGTGGAACGCCCGGAATACGTGTTTCTGGCCGCGGCGCAGGTGGGTGGCATTCTGGCTAACAACACCAAGCGCGGCGATTTCATCCGAGAGAATCTGTTGATTCAGACTTTGACCATAGACGCAGCTTACCGGAATGGCGCGGTGAAGCTGCTCTTTCTGGGATCGAGTTGCATTTATCCGAAACACGCTCCGCAGCCCATGCGCGAAGACTATCTGCTAACCGGGATTCTGGAGCCAACGAACGAGCCCTACGCGATTGCGAAGATTGCGGGGTTGAAGATGTGCGAAGCGTACCGCGCACAGTATGGTTTCGACGCCATTAGCCTGATGCCTACGAACCTTTATGGGCCCGGGGACAATTTCGATCTATTGAACTCCCATGTGTTGCCGGCGCTGATCCGCAAGTTTCACGAAGCAAAGGCAAGTTCCGCGCCTGAAGCGGTCATCTGGGGTACCGGAAGCCCCTTACGCGAGTTCATGCATGTGGACGATCTTGCCTCCGCGGCAGTGTTTCTGATGCGGGAATATTCCGGCATGCAAATTGTGAACGTGGGGACGGGGCAGGAGATTAGTATCTTCGATCTGGCCACGATGGTTGCCGAGGTTGTCGGATTCGAAGGGAGTATCGTGCGGGACACGTCGAAGCCTGACGGCACGCCCCGCAAGCTGCTTGATGTGACGCGCTTGTTAGCGCTTGGTTGGAGGCCGCGAATCGATCTGCGCGAAGGAATCCGCAGCACCTACCAGTGGTACCTGAAAACGCTTTAGCAGACGCTAAAAGCGGTATTCAGCGGGCTTGATCCCCTTCACGCGAAGATACATCTCAGCGGAGGCGCGGTGGTTGGTGCTGTGGTCAATAAGAAGCATCACCCCTTCCAGCATGGTCATTTTGCCGTCACCGGTATCCACCATCTCCATCAGCTTGGAGTCTTTCGTTTTCGCCAGCTCAGCAAGGGCGAAATCGAAGGAGACTTGCAGCGCCGCGATGGTGCTTTCTTTGGTGGCCTTTTTGGGATCGGCGGCGGGACCTTTCATACCGGTCATTTTGCCGAAGAAAAAGCCATTCGCGTTAGCGATGTGCACCATCTGTTCGCCAAAGCTCATCTGTTCCGGCGTGAGCTTAAAGCCGTACTGATCGGCCGGCATTTGCTTGGCAACTTCGATGGTGAAATCGCGGGACGTCTGGACATGTTTGCGCAGCAGTTGAACGGTGGAGTCTTCGGCGGCGAAAAGGCTGCTGCCGGCAGTTATCAACAGCGTGATGAGTAGTGGTTTCATAGGCACCTTACAGAGTAGCGCAAGCCGCCTGCCCGTTAGCGGGGTGGACCGCCATCAAAACTAAAGGTTGACTTTTCTACCTGATTCCGGCTGTTGATCAACGCTGTGCTGCTGAAGTTGAAGCGCAAATCAGACAATTCGATCTGAAAGCCTCCATCGGGCTGGGCTCGGGGCGTTACCCGGTAGACCGGGTACTGTGCGAAGTCCGCCATCACGCGAAAAGGTTCCGTTCTGGATGCAGCTTCGAGAGCAGGTGACGTAGCGATCTTTTGGACGGTTTCCGCCACAGACGGATCGAAGCCCAGAGGCAACTGGAAATCGAACAAACGGTATGCGGATTCCGTTTCGGCTACCGCATGCCAGCGGAGCGGGTTGATGGGGAAAGGGAACGCCGCTACGCGGATAGGTGCCGACCCTTCATAGTTCCGTGAGTTCAAGGCACCAAGAACCCGATTGTGCAAGAGAGCTCGGCCGCCGTTGTAGGAAATAACGAACAGGAGCGCCGCGACAGCAAACCCCTGCCCGGTACCGATTTTGCGGCGCTCCCCAATTTCAGAACCAACCAGCCTGGCCAGGAAGGGACCAGCCACTGCGAGGAATAGCGCGGCCCAGATCCAGAAATCGATGATCGGCGTAAGGTCCCAGTGGTACCAGGTTTCCCCAAAAGGAAGCAGGATACGCACGCCGTACGTATTGGTGAGGTCCAGCAGCAGGTGCGACAGGATGCCCACCAAGGCTAACCCGGCGGCGGGGAACAGAGCCACTTGCGGGCGAAAAAGACGAAAGATGGCGGCTAGAGCGAGAGCTAAAACGGGAGCGGCGAGAAGAGAGTGGGTAAGGTGCCGATGCCAATGCAGGTAAGTTATGGAGCCACCGAGAGCGGCGAGAATATCCACATCCGGCAGATTGGAAGCGATGATGAGAAGGGGCGTCGCAAGGGGGGTAATTCGGTTGCATCCGGCGCGGCTGAGAAACAGACCAGTGAGGGAATGGGTGAGATTGTCCAAGCAGCATTATGACTGTAAAGCAAGGAATGGCAAAGCACGCTTCCACAGCAGGGGCGGGGCAGGGTCTATCCGGGGGAATAGATCTTGCCCGCGCCCTTGCATCGGCTTAGGCTACCTTTTTTTCACGCAAGGGCGGCTCCAAAGCGCCGCGCCGCTTTCCCGGGTTGGGCATAACGAGCAGATTGGACCGCACTGGGAGGGGTTTTCTAACTGTTCCGCCGAAGTATTCATCAAGTGGGAAGAGGGCAAACGGCTCCAGTTCGCGGTAAACACGGCCTAATTTCTGCTGAATGCGGTATACGGCATGGAAGAAGCTGCCCCGATCCATATCCAGGCGGCGGCAGCATAAACGCCAGTCCGCGCCCAGAAGAAAGTGAAAACGAAAGATGCGGTATTCGTCTTCATCCAGCGCCCGCCTGCTTACCAGGCAAAAGTCCGCTATGTAATCTTCATGTTTTCTGCTCCAAACCCGCCTTCCGCCTTTGCCCGTGCAATTTTCCAGGGTGACTTTACTCATGTAACGTTCCTGGGTCATACACTGCTTAAAACGCGAGAAGCAGGCCCGGAATATATTCCGGAGCACACAATTACAAGGGCTTTGCTGGCCCTTTAAAGGCGTTGTGCGCAATCCTTCACCTTGGCAAAGCACACAGGTCTGTTTCGCAACTGCAATCGTTTCAGAATGATTCCATTCCATTTAGCTGTCTAGCTCCTCCGGCACGGTTTCGGATTCCGGCCGCTTTTAACTGAGACGAATATATCCTTTACTGGAAAAATAACTGGCAACTGTAACCGTTAAATCCACTAGAATTTATAGAAATTTTCTGTGCCATGGCGGCCGATAGTACTGTAAATACTGTACTTAAGTAAGATACACATAAAGTTTATGCAAAGTTATCGTTTTTTTAGCGCTGTCGTTATATGCCTCATTTGAGGCAGGTATATTTCTGCGGGAAATAGGGCAGCCGTGCTGTTTACCTTGATTCAGGAACGCTTGGTGATCCACCTGCGCAACCGTGTGCGCGCCGGGGAACTTACGGAACGCCATCTCGCGCGCGTTACAGGCATGTCGCAGCCCCACATGCACAACGTTTTAAAAGGAATACGATCGCTTTCTCCGGAGTTTGCTGACCAGATTGTGGAGCACCTCCAACTTTCCGTTACAGATTTGTTGACTGGTGCGGAGATTGGAATCAATCCGATTAATGCTACTGGATCGACGGCTTTCATACCGAAATTGAAAGAAATTATATCTAATTCAATTTTTAATATCGACAGTATGGAATTAGCTGGTGTGTATCCGATGCCGCGGTCAATAACGGATGCCTTAGTGAGGCCCGTGTTGGTGAACCTGGGTTACGATGCGGAACTGTATCCGCAGTTCCAGGAAGGGGATCTAGCGCTCATCGACCGGGCGCCGAGTTCGCGCGAAAGCCTCAGCGCCAGCGCGGTGTATTTGGTGCAAACCGGCAACGAAACCCTGGTGCGAGCCATCAGGACAAGTGGCTCGCGGCTCTATTTCGTAACACCGCGTACGCTGGATGAACCGAGGAACTGGAATTCCACATCGTTATCCAGCCTGGATCTGAATTCAATCATCAAGGGGAGATTGGTTTGGATTGGGAGGCAAATTGCGATGGAGCATTTCGTGACGGCTACGATCTATCCAGAGGCTTAGCAGCTAACGATTCCCTGTAGATATTTATTACTTCAGAGGCGTTTTTGGTCCAACTGAAGCGGCTGGCGTGTTGATGACCGCGCTGCACTAGCTTAGCGCGCAGGGTCTGATCAAGCAGCACTTCGCGGATTCCACGCGCGATATCGAAGACGTTTTCCGGGTTCACCAGCATGGCGGCATCGCCCACCGCTTCCGGGATGGCACTGATTCCGGACGCAATTACGGGCGTACCTGACGCCATAGCCTCCAGCGGCGGAAGGCCGAAACCTTCGTAGAGAGAAGGGAAGACGAAGGCTGCGGCCATCTCATAGAAAATCCGCAGGGTTTCAAATGGCACGAAGCCCAGGAAGCGTACGCTCTGCTCAACGCGGCTTTGGATGACGGCGCGCCGGACGGCTGGATAGCGGGAAACCTCGTCCCCTATGATGATCAGCCGCAGATTGCTATAAAGCGGGTGAGCTTCCATTTCGCCGCGAATCACCGCAAATGCTTCCACCAAACGTGGAATATTCTTCTGGGGGCGGATAGAGCCCGCGTACAGCAGAAAAGGGCGCCTAATCTGGTACCGCTCCAGAATGCGGTTCCGCTCACTCTGGTCTGACAGGCCGGTTGAGAAGAATTTAGGATCGGGCGCGTTATAAACCAGATGTACATTCTCTTTCGCGACGGGGAGCAGCTTCAATAAATCCCGCCGGGTGGCAGCGGAAACGGCGATGACTTTTCGGGCACGCAGCAGCCCCCGCTTAAAACGAAAATTGCGCAGAGCCCGCCGAAAACCGGAGGTTTCCGAAAACAAGAGAATACCCAGATCATGAACCGTGACTACGTAAGGGCCACGGATTAAGAGCGGAACCCGGTTCAGGGGGAAATGCACAAGACCGGAATCCAGCTTGGCGAGAAACGCAGGAAAGCGCAGGTGTTCTGCGTGGTTCGTATCCGCCCTTGTGTACGGGGCAATCTGGAAGTTTTCAGGCAGCACAGGCAGGTGCTGTGCATCGGCGGGATTTAAAACCAGTGAGTAACGGGTGTCGATATCGACAATCGCCATGGCCGTCAGCAAATTGCGGATATACGTACCAATTCCGAAATCGCGAATGCGCCTGACGTCGATCGCGATTTTCACGGGCGATCAGGCCATCACGGAATCGCGTTTCCAGGAATAGAGCGGAAACTTTTCAGTGAGTACGTTCACTTTGCGGCGAACCGACGCGCGGACATGCTCGCTAGCCACATCGCGCAGGACCTCTGCAATCAAGCGGCCCACCTCACGCATTTCGGTTTCCGCGAACCCGCGCGTGGTGACAGCGGGGCTGCCCAGGCGAATGCCGCTAGGGTTCAGAGGCGGGTTGACATCGAATGGAATGCCATTTTTATTCACGGTAATGCGCGCTTCGTCCAGAGATTTCTCCGCGTCGCGGCCCCGTACGCCTTTGGAAAAAACGTCCACAAGCATGACGTGAGTATCAGTGCCGCCCGAAACGATTCGGAAGCCCTCTTCCGTGAGTGTTTCAGAGAGAGCACGCGCGTTACGGATTACCTGCTGCTGATACTGCTTAAAATCAGGCTGCATGGCTTCAAGGAAGCAAACGGCCTTGGCTGCAATTACGTGAACAAGCGGCCCTCCTTGCGCGCCGGGGAAAACGTTGCGATCGATATCGGCGGCGAATTTTTCTTTCGCTAGAATGATTCCGGACCGCGGACCGCGCAACGTCTTGTGCGTGGTGGAAGTGACAATGTCGCACCAGTTTATGGGGTTGGGGTGCAGTCCTGCGGCTACCAGGCCTGAGAAGTGGGCCATATCGCAAAGGAGCAGGGCGTTGTGACGGTCGGCGATTTCACGGAAACGGGGAAAATCCCAAATGCGGGAGTAGGCGCTGCCGCCAGTGATGATCATCCGCGGCTTGTGCTCGGCGGCCAAGCGTTCAACTTCTTCGAAATCGATGAGTTCGTCATCTTTGCGAACCCCGTAGTGGACAGCGTTGTAGGTTTTGCCGGAAAAATTGAGCTTGAAACCGTGTGTGAGATGGCCGCCGTGGGCCAGACTCAAGCCCAGGATGGTGTCGCCAGGATTCAGAACCGCGGCAAAAGCAGCCTGATTGGCCTGCGAGCCGGAATGCGGCTGCACATTGGCGTATTCCGCGCCGAAAAGCTGTTTCGCGCGGTCGCGAGCCAGTGTTTCCACCTGATCGGCAAATTCGCAGCCGCCGTAATAACGCTTCCCAGGGTACCCCTCAGCGTACTTATTCGTGAAGATGCTTCCAGTAGCTTCGAGAACTGCTTCGGAGGTGAAATTTTCGCTGGCGATGAGTTCGATTTGAGAATGTTGACGTTCTGTTTCCCGCTGAATGGCATGGAAAATTGCCGGATCCGTTTCAGCCAGGTGCCGCACCATGGAACTGTTCATAGAGAGGTTCGATTTTAACATTCGCACATTCTTCCTATACTTGAAAGATGTTCTTTCGGCGGGCCAAGGCTCATGAGAATACATTCGCGGAATATCTGACACGGGTACGCAAGGCAGGGTTCACGGTTGAGACCACTCAGAAGGGTGCCAAGGTTTCACGGCAAGGAGTGGCGGCGGTGCTGGAGGATGTGGCGGGTACGCACCCCAAGGTTTCCGAACGGGCAGGCTGCGTAATGGGAAATGAGATCGCGACGCTGGTGGACGGCGGCTTCCAGAAATTTCTGCAGACGCCGACCGGCCTGAAACGACCGGCTCTGGCGGGCGATTTGAAGGCAATCCACGCCTTTCAGGAAGACCTGCGTGAAGCGGTGGGAATTCCCAGCCTTTACAACGAATCTTTGGGTACGGTTTCGAACCAGTACATTTATGACCGCGTGGAAGACCGGGATCAAGACAACGTGAAGGCTGCCTGGAAAGTTAAGACCAGCTAGCCGCCAGCCTTGAGACGGGCGTTCATTTTCGCCAGCTCATTTTGAATCAGATGGTTTTTGGGATATTCGCGAAAAAGCTCGCCCAGCAGCTTCTGGCTTTCAGCCACCTTCTTTTCCCGAAGGTAGCCGGCCGCCAGAAGGATTTTCGCCAGCGGCTTCAGGTAATTTCCGCGGGTCGCCACCA
>JAYTGM010000294.1:0-5135 GCA_043733425.1 Terriglobia bacterium | reverse complement strand
AATTTTTTGCCATTCCATTCTGTCGGATTGGAATCACGGCAACGCTCATTTCCTGCGCGGTGTGACAACGGAACTGATCGGGCGTGGGCACGACGTGCAAGTTCTGGAACCAGAAGATGCCTGGAGCGTGCAGAACCTGATTGAGGACCAGGGCGCGGCGGTTCTAGATCAGTTCCGCTCGGCCTATCCCAATATTCATTCGGAACGCTATTGTCCAGCCACCATCGATCTGCCTTCGAAGCTAGCGCGTGCGGAGCTGGTGATTGTGCATGAGTGGAGCGATCCGGAGTTGATCCGCGCCATCGGACAGCACCATGAACAGCACCCCGGGTACCGCCTGTTTTTTCACGATTCGCATCATCGCAGTGCGACGGCACCCGCGGAAATGGCACGCTTCGATTTGCGGCATTACGACGGAGTGCTGGCTTTCGGCGAGGTGGTCCGCGATCTCTATTTAAAGAACGGTTGGGCGAAGCGCGCCTGGACCTGGCATGAAGCCGCCGATACACGCGTGTTCCATCCGCAAGCAACGCGCGTCAAAGACGGAGACCTTGTTTGGATCGGCAACTGGGGCGATGACGAACGTACCGCCGAACTGAATGAGTTCCTGTTTGAGCCGGTCAAAGCGCTCGGGCTCAAAGCCAAAATCTATGGCGCCCGCTATCCTGCCGCGGCACTTCATCAACTGGATGCCGCGGGTATCGAATACGGCGGCTACCTTCCGAATTTCCGTGCGCCGGAAGTTTACGGGCGGTATCGTTTCACGGTTCAAGTGCCACGCGCACCCTATACACGGGCGCTTCCAGGCATCCCTACCATCCGCGTTTTTGAAACGCTGGCATGCGCGATTCCGTTGTTCAGTGCTCCGTGGGATGACTCGGAAAATCTCTTCAACCATGGCGAGGATTATGGGACGGCGCGGAACGGTATTGAAATGACGGGCATGCTGGAGCAGGCACTGAGCAATCCGGAACAGGCTCAGGGCCGCGCCCGATGCGGCTTCGAAGCAATTCAACAGCGGCATACCTGCGCCCACCGCGTGGACGAGCTGCTGGATATCTATAGAACTTTAGAGGCGAACTAGTGGGGTTGAACAATCTGTCGCATTAGGATTTTCAGCTTGATCCGGATTGGGCTATCTTTTCTGGGCTAGTGAAGGGTGCCGCCGATGCGGTGCGCGCGGAGCGGCCCAGTGACTCAGGTGATGGGCGGCATGTCGCCCACCAATGCGGAATTCGCGATCCACATGAAGAAATCGGGCGTGCTGGCCAAAATAGACGCGTTTCGGGCTGCGGCGCACGGAGGAGTTGCTGGTGGGCAAAGTGGATCGCGTTCACTGGTACAGCTTGTATGACTTGCCCCACGCGTGGAGATGGGGATTTGCCAGTGGTTCCATCTGGACGACCATCCCCTGGAAGTGGCGGTAGCGGTTGCTGGATGAATTCGACCTTACGTTGACGTTCGGTTACACGCCGAACAAGGCGGGAGTGCGTCCGGATCACACGAGCCCTCTGCGGGAGCCGGAGGAGTTTGCGGACTTCTGCGCGGCCATGGTGAAGCGGTACTGCTGACACGTTCACTTGCGAGTGACGAAGACACCTGCCGCCGTGGCGCTAGCTAGGGCTAACGCGACGGAGATCCAAAGGACTTCACGGTAGCCCGCGATGAAGGCCTGCTTCACCGCCTGGTCCTGTTCGGGGCTCGGGGTATGAGCAGCTGCCAGTTTGACGCGTTCCGAAGCAGGCAGCGTGCGGGCCGGGCTGCTGTCCAGATGCCGATTAAAAGCTGCAATGAGAACCGCGCCCAATACCGCGATTGCGAGCAACTGAGCTACGCGGGAGACAGCGTTGTTGATGCCGCTGGCGATGCCGGAACGGTGCGTGTCAACGGCCGACATGACCGTGGTGGTGAGCGGGGCCACGGTGACGGACATGCCGAGACCCAGCACGACAGCAGCAGGGAAGAAGGTGGTCCAGTAGGAGCCGGCGTGAATTCCCGGGATGGTGAAGAGGGCGAATCCGGCGGCTGAGATGATAGGCCCGATGATGAGCGGGAGCTTTGAGCGGTAGCGCGCGACTAAGCCTCCGGCCCAGCGCGAGAGGATAAAAAGCAAGAGGACGAACGGAAGCAGAGCGGCTCCTGCTTGTGTGGGCGAATAGCCCTGGACCTGGATGAGATCGAGCGGGAAGAAGAAGAGCACGCCGCTAAGACCGGTGTACAGGAACAGCGTGAGCAGGTTAGCTCCGGCGAAGTTGCGGGAGCGGAAGAGTTCGAGCGGGAGCATGGGAGCGGCGCTGCGGGATTCGACATAGAGGAACACCGCCAGGACCAGAAGACCAGCGACGACGCCGAGCGGGATTCGTTCGATCAGGCCGAAGACGAGAGAGCCTAACCCGATGGTGGCTAAGAGCGCCCCGGTGTAATCCAGGTGGTGCGACGCGGATTCATCGCGTGATTCAGGAACCCGCGTGTAGCAGATAACGAGCACGGCGGCGGCGAGGGGAAGATTCAGAAAGAAGACCCATCGCCAGCCTTCGTGCTGTACCAGAGTGCCGCCCAGGACTGGACCGATGGCCGCGGTGATAGCGGAAAAGCCGGACCAGGTGCCGATGGCTTTGCCACGCTCCGCTACGGGGTAAGCGGCGGAGATGAGAGCTAGAGAACCGGGAATGAGCATCGCGCCGCCGACGCCTTGCAAGGCTCTTGCGGCGATCAGGTGGCCGATGGTGGGAGCCACTCCGCACCAGGCGCTGGCCATAGCGAAGACCGCGACTCCCAACGTAAAAATGTGGCGGCGACCGAAGATGTCGCCGAGTGACCCACCCACCAGAATGAGCGAGGCAAGCAGCAGGGCGTAGGCTTCTACAACCCATTGAACTTGAGAGGCACTGGCGTTGAGAGATGTCTGAAGAGCCGGGAGCGCGACGCTGACGGCGGTCCCATCAATGAAGGCGATTGAGGACCCCAAGATGGCTGCTATCAGGGTCCAGGGCATTGATTGAATTATGCCTTGTTGCCCAAGTGGGTCGCGATTTCGTCTGTAAAGAGTATTTGTGATTGAGACGCCCAAGTAGGATACTAAATCGCATGAGCAAATTGAGATTCGTTTCTCTTTTTGCTTGCGCACTGTTTTCTGCGCAAGCGAGTACTGTTCTGGTAAACGGTGATTTTGAAACCGGCAACCTAACCCCTTGGATACCGTTCACAACAACCTCAAACGGCACCAACGGATCCGGCCTGCCCAATATCGTTTCTTTCGACACGACTGGTTCGGGAGCAACTCTGGCGGCACATTTTAACGTGGGGCAAAGCGTGTTTGTTTTGGGGTCGCAAGAGGGAGGCGGCCTCACCCAAACTTTTACAGCAGCGGACGGGATGTATGACTTTTTCGCGAATGTAGCATCTCAAAATGCCTCCGCTAGCAACAACCGTGCGGCAGGACTTTTTTCGATTCTGATCGACAATGCAACAATTGCCACGACAGATCTGGGCATGATCGGCTCTGCTCAGACCCTTCGCAGCACAATTTCCGGTTCAATGACCCTTTCGGCAGGCGCACATACGTTCGAGATTTTGATTACTCGGCCGTTTGGATCGGTGATTCCCCGTTCTCCCGACCAGTATGTCGACAATGTCTCGCTGTCACCTACCTCAACCCCGGAGCCAAGTACGGCTGGATTGACTGTCGTTGCTGTGGCCAGTCTTATTTTCTTCGAGAGAAGGCGAAGACGCTTGAATTGAGCGAAGGTTAGGCTTTCAGCAGCGGCAAGACGTTTCCTTTGTAATTCGGAAAAACGGCGCGCAGGTTCTTGTTGCCCAGGTGGCCGGTGACCAGATCGCCGAGCACGGCGCGGAAATCCGTGGTGATATCGAGATCGCGATTTTCGTAGAGTTGTTCGGTGGCAAGACCGGGCCAGGGGCCGTGGACTTTGCCGCCCTGAACGTTGCCGCCCATAACGAACATGCAGTTGGCATGGCCGTGGTCCGTGCCCCTTGTGCCGTTTTCTTTTGCGGTTCTGCCGAATTCCGACATGGTGACCAGGACTACGTCTTCCATGCGGTCGCCTAGATCGGCGTGAAAGGCCGCGATGGATTGACCGAAGTCTTTCAGCAGGTTATTCAGAAGTGGACCTTCGTTGACGTGATGATCCCAGCCGCCAATATCTGCGAAGGCGACTTCGACGCCTACGCCGGATTTGATGAGCTGCGCGATCTGGCGCATGTTGTCACCAAAGCGGCTCTTGGGATAGTTAGCGCCGGTTGCCGGTTGGTAGGGGGTCTGTTGGATGGATTGGAGTAGCGCGGCGGCTTCAAAAGTTTCTCGCCCGGCACCGTTCAAGATTTGATCGGTAGAGCCTTGATAGAGAGATTCGAACGCCTTGGCTGCCGCGGCATCCTTCACCTGGAAGTTGCCGATGCTTTCCATGGCGATTGCGGGGATGGGGCCCTGCATGGTGCGGGGAAGCGTGGCACCCATGGAGAGTGCGCGCACGGGGGAGGCTTTGCCTGCTTCGAGCGGCAGAGAGCGATTCAGCCAACCGCTGGTGGTGGCTTTCAGGCCAGGGGTGCCGGATTCCATGTAATCCTGCGCATCGAAGTGGGAGCGTGTGGGATCTGGGGAGCCGGCGGCGTGGACTACCGCTAGCTGGCCTTGATCGAAGAGCGTCTTAAAGGGAGCGAGCGCGGGGTGGAGACTGAAGTGGCCATCGAGATCGATGGCTGCGTTATCGCCTGAACCGGGCCGGGGGATGGCTATTGTGGGGCGGAGATCATAGTAGGCCTGTTCGGAATGCGGGACTACGATGTTGAGACCGTCGGCGGCTCCGCGCTGGAAGATGGCGACCAAGACTTTCTTGCGGCGGCTGGGGGAACCCTGCGCGTAGAGAGCGCGTTCCAGCCAGACTGGCGCGGTGCCGATGCCGACCATTGCCAGGGCGGCATTGCGAAGGAAAATGCGGCGGGATTGGGGCATTTGAGTTCTCCTGTAAGACTTTTCCCGGCCAAAGTGCGCCGGTAGTGTTAGTGCTTCTGGAAGTTGGGGCCGCCTAGCATTTGAGCTATTTCGGGCTTGGCTTCTACCTTTGTTCCTGGAACTTTGTTGCTTGAGAGAGCTACCGCGAAATTCATTCTGGCTA
>JAYTGM010000293.1:0-1734 GCA_043733425.1 Terriglobia bacterium | reverse complement strand
GGCGTACCGGAACTGCGCGAAGTGCTGGAGCAAAGCGCGGAAGAGTTTCTGAGCCGTTGGTTCGAATCGCCGGAGATCAAGGTGACGCTTGCTACTGATGGCGTAATCGGCGCGAGCGGAGGGCCGCGCGCAAAGGGTTCTGCGTACGTCTTGCTGCACCATTGCATGGGCATGGCTGCGGGCCGACGTGGGCTGTGGGGTTTCGTGCACGGGGGCATGGGCGCGCTTAGCGAAGCAATCGCTTTGTCCGCGCGCGCGGCGGGTGCAGAGATTCGCACTGAGGCGCCCGTGGCGGCAATTCTTTCGCATGGCGTCCGCTTGGAAAGCGGAGAAACCATTGAAGCCGATGCCGTAATTTCGGGTATACATCCGCGGCGGACTTACGCGCTTGCCGGTGTCCTAAATTGGCGGCCCGAGTTTGTCTCGCAGGGTGTTTCAATGAAGCTGAATCTGGCTCTCTCCGGGTTACCGCGCTTTCGCGGGCGGCCCGAAGGGGAAGGGCCTGAACACCGTGCCACCATCCACATTTGCCCGTCGCTCCATTACATGGATCGTGCCTGGAGCGATTTCGAACAAGGCCGTTCTTCAAGCGAGACCATGATAGAAATGGGCTTCCCTAGCGTGTACGATGACTCACTTGCGCCTTCGGGCAAGCATGTCGCCAGCCTCTTCGTGCAATACATCCCGTACGGTGCAAGCGCGGAACAGTTTGCGGACCGTACTATTGCTCAGATTGATAAATACGCTCCGGGCTTTCACAATCTGATCCTGCATCGCCAAGCTCTGGGCCCGAAAGAACTCGAAGAGCGTTTTGGGTTGGAAGGGGGCAATATCTTCCATGGCGATCTCATTCCGCAGCAGCTTTTCAGCAACCGCCCGCGGGCCAGAACAGAGCATCCCCGGCCCTTATTTGTGCGGCTCCGGAACTCATCCCGGTGGCGGCGTGATGGGCGCGTCAGGCTATAACGCAGCGCAGGCGGTGCTTAGAGATTTCTAATTTGAAGATCCCGGAAATGGACTTCAATGCCGGCGCCTTTGTGTACCTGTAAAGCAATGAAGCCGTCGCGCCGCACCGGTTCAGTCTCTACATAATGCACGGTGCGGATACCGTTTAGGTGAAGAGTAATGAAGTTGCCCTGAGCGCGAATCACGTACTGGTTCCAAGCCGCGCGATCCAGTGAAGCCAGTGCTTCCGGCGGGGGCGTCACCAGCACTCGCTTGCGGCGGGATTCATCATACAAACAGCCCCAATATTGCTCTCCGACATCGGCCTGGTAGCCGGAGACTTCGTGCGGTTCGGTTGCATTCTCACTGCGAAACTGAATACCGCTGTTGCCAACGCCGTTGATCAGGCGGAACTGAGCTTTCAATTCGAAATCGCCAAAGGATTCTTTCGTTCGCAGAAAATCGTTATGGTCCAGGCCTTTGTGGTGGCCAATGATGGTGCCGTCTTTCACTTTCCATACGTGCTTGGTGTCCACCACCCAATCCTTCAGATCATGCCCATTGAATAACAGCCGGAACGCGTAAGATTTCGTGGCCGGGGAAATCGCTTCGCCTGTCTTGAATGCCAGGTTTCCGTAGTGAGCGGCATTGGCCGCTGGAACAGCGGTTGCGATAGGGCTGTTCGGCGTCTTGCGGCTGCGCACGCATTCGAAGAAGTTCGCCATGTGGTCCTGAGTTCCATCATGAGCGGCTTTGCCAGCGCGCGCGGCAGTGGGCCGGTACTGGTTC
>JAYTGM010000292.1:0-5139 GCA_043733425.1 Terriglobia bacterium | reverse complement strand
AAGCATGGTTGCCCCAGCGCCGCGAAATTGGAATAGATGCAACTCTTAACGGCCGAACGGATTCCCAAAGTGACACTGCAAAAAACGAAGCGACAAAGACCAGCCAATAGGCATGCTGATTCCGGGATGCCCATACCCATATTGTTTCCAGCAGAGTCACCTAATTCGAAATTGTAGCTTAGCCGCTAAACTTTGTCCGGAACGGTGTACGGTTTACGGTAATCGCGCGTCTGCATGGCCAAAGCTTCCTTGTCATTAAGCGCATCGCCTGTTGTGGGGTCCAGTTTCAGCATGCGGCCTAACCGATAAGCATTGTTTGCAAGATGACAAAAAGCCGCCGAGCGGGCTCCAATTTCTATCTCAGCGTGAAGTGATTTGTAATCGCGAGACCGCACGGCATCCAGAAAATTTTTCATATGCGGCTCAGTCTTTTCACCTGACCCGCCTTCACTCTGGGCCCTCTCGTATTTCTCCTGGCCGCCCGCACCAGCGCCGCGGGCCGCCTCCCCGCTGATTTCCGTGCCAGAACTCTTGTAGAGCTGAAAGCCATCGTGATCCACCACGATGAAACCTTTACTGCCGAAGAAAATATTACCCACGTAGTTCGGCTTCAAGGGCGAGAGTGCTTCCGTGGGAGTGGGCAGATTGCGTACCTCAAACGTCATTTCCATGTTGCCGAAGTTGAACGTAGTCTGCAGAGTGTTCGGAGTCTCCTGATCGTCTTTCCAGATAAATTTCCCGCCTGTGGACATTACGGAAACAGGGTAAGCGGCGCCGCCCAACCCCATCAGACCGATATCCATCTCATGGACGCCCTGGTTCCCGATATCGCCATTACCGGTGTCGAACATCCAGTGCCAGTTATACGCAAAACGGTTCTTGCTATAAGGCTTCATTTGCGCGGGGCCCAGAAACTTATCCCAATCGACGCCTGCTGGAACCGGTTCATCGGGCGCGTGTCCAATCGAAAAGCGGCGGCGGTAGCAGAGCCCTCGCACCATGTACACGTCGCCGATGGCTCCCTCGCGCACCAGTTTCGCCGCATTCACCTTGTGCGGAATTGTGCGGCTTTGCGAACCAACCTGTACCATGCGCTTATATTTGCGCGCGGCGGCTACCATCTGGCGGCCTTCGAAAATATTGTGGCTCGCGGGCTTTTCAACATACACATCTTTGCCGGCCTGACAAGCCCAGATGGTGGAAAGAGCGTGCCAGTGGTTAGGAAGAGGTAGCGAGACCGCTTCGATTTCTTTCGAATCGAAAAGCTCGCGCATGTCCGCAAACTGTTTCGGCGCCGCCCCGCTGGCCTTCAGAATCTTCGCGCCGGCGCGTTCTCTTGCAGCCTGATTCACATCGCAAACAGCGGCAATCCGGCAATCGTCTCCGAGTGATCTATAGAAGTTCATGTGATCGTTGCCGCGCCCTCCCAGACCGACAATTCCTACATTGACTCGGTCGTTCGCACCCAGAATCGGGAAGGCGGATGTCGCGATGGCGGCGGATGCAAACCGGGTGAAGTTACGGCGTGTGAGAGGCATAGGCAAAGCTGTTTGCGGCGAGTTTATCAACTTCCGATTTATGACCTTTTGACGTTACTTCTTCAGTTCGAATGAACGGGAGGCGGGGCGTCCGACGAAAGGGCTGGCTTGCCATCAATGGTGCCAGGCTCCATCAGTTCCACGCGGGAACCGTCCGGGTCGAAGATATTCACCTGACGCTTGCGATTCCTGCCTATTTGCACGGTAAGTTCTTTGCCGTAATTTTGATACGCGGGTCTTGCTTTCAAAGTGTCGACAGCCTTTTGAGCGTCGGGAACCGTCAGGCTGAGATGGTTCTTACCGCCGCGCTTATCCGGTTCCGGCATTGCATCGTACAACATGAACTCCAAATAATCCTGGCCTTCGGGCACGCGCATATTGATCCACGCCAAGCTCGTTCCACCGGTGCCGCGCCAGAATTCGTTGTAGCCCAGGATGCCGTGGTAAAAATCCATCGCCGGCTGAAGGTTGCCGATCATCACACCCACATGCGCGATGTGATCTGAAATCCGCGTCGGGGGCATGAACTTGCCTTTATCGCGAGCGGTCCAGCTATCGGGCTGGTACTCCACGATTTCTATATTATTGCCATCCGGATCGTTGATGTTGTAGTTCTTGTTGCCGGTTTGGCCTTTCCCCACTTTCGCGGGGACTTTCACCTGGCGCGCTTCCAGATAATCCCGCATCGCCTCAGCATCGTCCGTATAGAACGAAATATGATTCAGCATCTGGCCCGCGCGGAGTTTTTCCGCGAATAGCTCGACGTACTGATTGTCATTGATCTTGATAAACGCGATTCGGACTTCATCGCTGCCCTTGTTCTTTAAAGTGAAGCACTCCTGAAACCCCAGGAAATCAGTCCAAAACGCGCGGGTCTTGGCGAGATCGGACACGTAAAACGCAATGTGCGCCACGCCGCGAACGGCAGGCCTGACCGGCTGAGCTGTTGCTGAGATAGCCGATGCTGCAATCAGAAAAAGGACTAGCAGCGTCCGCGGTATCGTCGTCATTTCCACTCCATGATGAAAGGTTACCTGGCAAGCGCGCAACCTCGGCTAAGCCGTTCTCACACTATTCCAGATCAAGAGCACGGTGAGCACAATCATGATTGCGCTGGTGGAACCCGCAATCGCGTTCCCCCAGAACCCATTACGGTAATCTCCCATCAGGCGCTTACGGTTGATCAAAAGCAGCATGAAGACCAGGACAAAAGGCAGCAGGATACCGTTTGCCACCTGCGAAAACAAGATCACTTTCAACAGCGGAATACCTGGAATTAAAACCACTCCCGAACCTGCCACGATTAGGGTTGTGTAGAGTCCGTAGAAGATCGGTGCTTCGCGAAATTGCTTGTTGATGCCGGATTCAAATCCCATGCCCTCACAAACGTTGTAAGCAGTCGCGAGAGGCAGAATCGCGGCCGAAAGCAGCGAAGCGTTAATCAGGCCCACGGCAAACAACAACATCGCGAATTTGCCCGCAAACGGCACCAGGGCCGCGGCAGCCTCTGCAACGTCGGTAATGTTGCGGTGATCGGTTTTGTAGATGGTTGCGGCGCAGGCAATTACGATGAAGAACGCAATCACATCCGTCACAACGCAACCGAAAATCACATCGGCGCGGCACAGATGATAATCGCGTTTCGAGATACCCTTTTCCACCACCTGAGCCTGTAAGTAAAATTGCATCCATGGCGTGATCGTGGTGCCGATCAGGCCGACAATCATAATCAGATATTCGGGATTTCGATTGAATTGCGGAATCAGCGTATCGTGCAATGCCTGTGGCCAATCAGGTTTAGCCAGAATCGCCGAGGCTGGATACGCAAAGTACACCAGGCACAGGATCAACATGATCCGCTCCACCGGCTTGTGTGCTCCGCGCACAATCACATACCAGACCACGGCAGCACCAATTGGAACCGAAATATACTTGCTTACTCCAAACAGCCCAAAGCCGGAAGCCAGACCGGCAAACTCGGCCGCAATATTGCCGAAATCCGCCAGGCCCAACACGGTCATCGTGAAAAACGTCATGCGCAGCCCGAACTCTTCGCGAATCAGATCGGAAAGTCCTTTGCCCGTGATCGCGCCCATGCGCGCGGCCATTTCCTGAACCACAATCAGCGCGATCGTGGTGGGGATCAGCGTCCAGAGCAGCGTGTAACCGAATCGCGCGCCTGCTTGGGAGTATGTGAGGATGCCGCCGGGATCATTATCGACGTTGGCTGTAATAAATCCCGGGCCCAAAACAGCCAGAATCGCGAACAGCCTGAAGCGGAAAGAACCGAATCGCGAGAGCGGGGTGAGGTGGCGCGCATGGCCGCGCACAGGGGCGCGCTCGCGGAGGCTCATGGGGCCCTACTTTACAGATTCCAGATTGAAAGTGTCGCCAGTGCGCGTTCCGCTCGCTTTTACGGTCATGCGTTTCGCTGCATCCGGTTTCGCGGCCAGCATCTTGCGCCCGCGCGCGGATTCACCCAGAAACATTTTCACCTTGGCGTTACCGCCTTCGTCGAACTTCAAATATGTTCCATCCTGCAGGATTAACCCGAATTGCTTCGTCATGGAACTGACACGGCACTTCTGTTCCCCTTGGCATTCCGCGTCAATCAGTTTACCTTCAAACACACTTTCGCCGGACGTGTCCTTGTTGCTCTTCGTCACCTCCGGTTTCTGTCCGGGGTGCTCTTCCTGGGCGGCTGCTGTGAACGTGATCGCAAGGACAATGGCGAATCGAAGTAGCATGTTCGCTTAGCTTACTTCTTTCATAGCGTCTTTCGCCATACCGATCGGCAGAACTTCCCCATTTGCTAAAGAAGATTCAATTTATTCCAAAACTCGATAGCCTTCCGCCAGGAAAAGCGACACTCCGGTCTCAGGTTGCGCCCATTTCAAGACGTGCAAACCCGGCCTGTGACGCTGCCGCTTCGCAGGCACCCAGAATCGCGCTTACCACTTCGCGGCGGGCCCAATCGGGATGCACACAAAAGCCCGGATTTTTGCCGCGTCCCGCTTGGGGTCAAGCAGCGCATCTTCCCGGTCTGCGCGCCCATCGCTCCCCAAAAAGGTCGTCCGCCTGCTCCAGCTCCCGCAGGCGACAATCTGGCCGGGCATCTCCGCAACGAAATAGGCCCGATCACGAATGAGTTGCGTATCGAGGCCAAGCAGTGTTCCCCGCGCACCGGTTATCTTGGCTGGGGAGTAATCGGCCGTCTGCAACCCGTGCGCGGAGCGCTCAATTAGCGCGTGCAATTCAGGCGCGTTATGGGTGAGGGCAAGGCGTAAGGAGATATCCATCTTTAGCAACTCCATAGGCAACTCCCGAGCAGCAGATGAGCGTTAAACGATAACCCGAAATTGCGCTCTCCATCCCCGGTGGTCCTTTACTTTCATGTGCTTATGATGTTAGCCTAGGGTTCTTTCATGCGAACTGTTGACCTGATTCAGCGCAAGCGCGCCGCCGAGGAGCTTTCTCCCGAAGAAATAGCATTTTTGGTAAATGGCTACACTTCGGGCGAGATTCCCGATTATCAGATCTCCGCCTTCTTAATGGCAACCTGCTTTACGGGTATGACTGACCGTGAGGTGAGCGCTCTCAC
>JAYTGM010000291.1:0-5151 GCA_043733425.1 Terriglobia bacterium | reverse complement strand
AGCAGGATCTTATTACGGTTCAGACCTTTTCCGCGGAACAAGCTGAAGCATTTGAACTCAGATCCACACAGGGGTTTTGCCGATCATCAAACGGCTGGATCGCGAGTGTAATGCGTCCTGAATAGAAAGGTTCTGGTGCAACATTGCGGAGTGTCGGACAATTGCGGGAATGACTTCAGCGGCATCCGTCGAGGATCTGTTCAAGGGTCGGCAGTTTGATCAGGAAATCATCGTTTTGTGCGTTCGATGGTATTTGAGATACAAGCTGAGCGCACGTGACCTCGTGGAGATGATGGCGGAGCGCGGAACAGTGCTCGTGCACACGACGATTCTTCGTTGGGTGCAAGCACTACGTGCCGCAATTTGAGAAGCGCTGGAGCCGGTAGGCACGGCCAGTTGGCGGTTCATGGCTATGTGACGAGACATCTATAAGGGTGAAGGGCCGGTGGGCCTATCCATACCGCGCCGTTGATAAAATCGGACGAACAGTCGATTTTTATCTCAGCGAGAAACGGGATGTGAATGCTGCGAAACACTTCTTCCGCCAAGCGATGAAGAGTGTTGGCTCGCCAGGCGTGATCACTCTGGATGCCTACGCTGCATCCCATCGTGCCGTGAGAGAACTGAAGGCGGAAGGCAGGCTGCCGCGACGGATCCGAGTGCGGTCGAGCAAGGGCAAGACCATCAGCGCATCAAACAGCGGACCACACCGATGCTCGGATTCAAACGGTTCGATCACGCGGCAGTGACAGTCAGCGGCATCGAGCTGGTACAGAAGATGCAGAAATATCAGTTTAGGGCCGGCAAGTTGGGCGTCCACTCCGCCACAATACCGCTTGATCCGAAATTCCAGACAATCCGAAGGCGCACGGCCCGCTTATAAACTGTGCACCAAAGCCGTTTTCGGTTGAATGTGGCTACTACCCCTTCAGGTGCTGCGAAATAGCGTAGCAACTGCGCGCGGCAAAACGTTGTAACGCTTTTGAGGTCGCCCTCACTATAAGCCCTGATGCCAACACCGATTGATTTACTAACAGGCTTAGCTGGCGCGGGTGGCTGCGCTTTTCGACCTTCTCTCAACCAACTTATATACGTCGAATTTGGCGGAAACCTCTCGGCTTTAAATTTGATTTCGCCCGCCCACACCATATTGGGTACCGGCTATAACAATCCCGAGGATGTGGAAGTCAGTGCCGACGGAACCCACGCTTATATAACTGAGCGGTCGGGAAACCTGGTGAAGGTTGGGCTGACCGGTTTTCCGCCTCCCAATCGGAGTGCCGCTACAGTGGTGGCGAGCGGAATGACCGCCCCCCAGCAGATGGGGCTTGATGAGGCGCACAACGCAGCCTACGTCGTTGAATACGCCCTAACCGGCCATCTCTACAGGATCAACTTGACTAGCGGCTCCAAAACGCCTGTACCTGTGACGCTTAATTTTGCGGTCGGCCTCGCGCTCACCTCTGACCTGAAGTATGCGTATGTGACTGAACAGATATCCGGCCTCGGTGGCGGGCGCCTTAGGCGCATCCGCCTGAGCGACGGAACTGCGACAACAATCGTGACCGGATTAACCGCACCGTTTTTTTTGACTTGGGCGGATGCGGGTCAAACATCGCTCTTCGTGGCGGAGCGGGATCCGACCAATCGGGTCACGCGGGTGGATTTAGCTACGAATACTAGTCACGTCGTGGTGAGCGGATTTTCTTCTCGCCCCGGCAGTATGGCGTTGGCCAATCCTGCGAGGATGCTCGTTCACGGAGAAAATACCATCTCCGAAGTTGATTTCCTCCCCTTCCTGCCCTCAGGTCCTCTTTTCATGGGCATCGGTTTTATTCCGTTCGATAAGGTGAATCAGAGCGGACCCAACCTGGGCCTCTCCGATACTACGGGAACCCCCGGTTATTTCTACCAAGTTAAGGACACACCCTTTGGCCGAAGTTTGCCGATAATGATTAACCACCCTGCGGCAGCCGCCATCGGCGCGGCGTTTTATCGGATCAAGATCGACGGAGTTGTGCACCTGGACACCTGGACTGACCAAAAATGGAACGGCACAACTTACTTACCGAAGACGCTTTTCCCGGTGGTGATCGGGGGCCAGCCGGGCTACTATCCTGTGAGGACCGCGCCGTTTCTGTATATGAATCCGGCTCTCGGCAGTCTGGTCGATTCAACGAATGTGAGCAACGCGCTCCACACCCTTGAAGTGGAATTTATCAAAGCAAGCGGAGCTTTGCTTGCCACCAGCCCGATACTACAGCCGTCTACGCATTATCGGATTCGAGTGGATAACCAACGTTGCGTAGCGGTGTTGGCCGCGCCTGCGATAGTAACGACTGTCGCGAATAGTTGCGGCCTGCTGCGATACAACAACGCAACAGACGTGGTAACGCTCGGTATGACGGCCAGTCATCCGAACAATTTTGCGAGTTTCTCTTTCTCCTTGATTCGCGGTCATAACGACCCACCCGCTCCAATGGTCGTCGGGTTAACCGGAGGGCCTGTAAGCAGCGCCCCGGCGGCGCTCACCGGTACCGTCGCAGGCCTGATGGGGCCATGCAGCGGCATTGCCGCTTTCGCCGAGTCCCTTTACGTCGCGGCTACAGCCAACAATGGCTGGTCGAGACAGAGTCAGTATGACGCCTCGGATTCGCTCGCGTTCACACTCGCACATTAGAGGGTGTTTTAAAAGTTCGTGACGTGTCCACCGTCCGCAAATCCAGCGTAGAGGATTGCTGGAGAATCAAGACTTTGGGCCTGTTCGGGCACATAGGCGGGCAGGACCAGCGTTTCGTAAAGAAGAGGGGCGTTGCCAGTCAAGGGTTCCGATCAGTAAAGGGACCACTGAGCACGATCGCGGGGTATGAAGCAATCAACATGATCCGAAATTTAAGGGCAAATCTTGGACCTTCTCCCGCAACCCCGCTGTCTCTGTTCTAGCGCCGGAATACGTTCTCACCGTTTGATCAGCAGCGCTTTAATTGATGAAATGCAGTATTGCATTGCGCAACACTCTGGGGTAGCATCCTATCCGATTCTCTCTTTTGGGGAGTCTGAACGGCCTTACATAAACGTTAAGAAAGGAGATTGTTAAAATGTCCGACGCTCAATCACTTCATGAGTCCCTGATTTTTCACCGGCCACCCATTTGGGATCCAGCTACGTTTTTGCTGAAAGATAGGCTCGATCCAGTTGCGCTTTATGAACTCGCGATGGCTCACCTGGAAAACCAGAAAGCCTTGGCACAAGCGCAGTTAAATATTATCGAGAAAACTCAGGCGATCCTTTCCAAAGCTAAAAAGTAACATCAACTCGTGGGGCATTCACGCTTACCTCATCGGAAATAGTGGATGCCCCGCATATTCATTTATTTGATCCATCTCGGAGAATCCGGATGTCTGCTATTTCGCTCAAAATCTTAAACTCATCGATCACGCATCGCCAACGCAATACTCTGCGGCCGATCGTGTTAATCGGATTTCAACAGCAAGGAAACCTCGGTCTCGGTTATCTTGCCGCCGTATTGCGTCAAAACGGTTATCGCGTCGAAATCTTCGACTTTGAAGAAAGGCCGGAGAAAATTCTGGAATACTCGACTGCTCATAAGCCGCTCATCGTGGGTTTCTCACTGATTTTCCAGTTCTATGTTTATCGCTTTGCCGATCTAATGCGATTTCTCCGGGAAAATGGGGTCGCCTCGCATTTCACAGTTGGCGGGCACTTCCCCAGCCTTAGCTCCGAGCGCACTCTCGATCTGATGCCGGATGTCGATTCGGTGGTGCGGTTTGAGGGTGAAGCCACACTGCTGGAACTCGCTGACAATTTGGGCGCTGGGCTGGATTGGCATTGTGTTGAAGTCCTGGCTTTTAAAAAAGATGGAAAGGCCATCAGGACGCCCATGCGCTCTCTTACGTCGGATCTGGATGAGTTGCCGTACCCGGTGCGGGAGTATAACGGCATCCAGGTTTTGGGTCATACGATCATGCCCATTCTGGCCAGCAGGGGTTGTGCGCGCACCTGCTCTTTTTGCTCGATTCACATGTTCTACCGCACGGCACCTGGGAAAGTTGTCCGAACCCGCAAACCCGCCGAGGTCGTCCGTGAGATGTGCATGCTGCACCACGAACGCGGTGTCAGGATTTTTCTTTTCCAAGATGACGATTTCCCGCTTTTCGGCCCCCTATGGCATCGCTGGACGCGGGAGTTTATCGCCGAGCTGTACCGGGCGCAATTACCGGGCCGCGCAATCTGGAAAATTAATTGCCGGGCCGATGCGGTAGATCCCGAGTTGTTTCGGGAAATGCGCGATGCGGGTTTGTATCTGGTCTACATGGGTCTTGAATCCGGCACGGAAGAAGGGCTGAAAACCCTACATAAGCAGATCAGCGTCGAACAGAATATCGCGGCCGTTGACACGTTGAAACAGCTCGGGATCTTGTTCGAGTTCGGCTTTATGTTATTCGATCCGTCCAGCACCTTCCAATCTGTCCATCAGAATATTGCTTTTCTTCGGCGAATTGTGGGCGATGGAAGCGCGGCGGCGGGCTTCTGCAAAATGCTGCCGTACGACGGGACGCCCATCAAGGATGAGTTGGAAAAATCCGGTAGGTTGATCGGTGACGTTTGCAATCCCGACTACAAATTTTTGGATGAACGGCTGAATGAGTTTTATGACGCATTGCTGAATGTGGTCGACGTGACCGGATGGATCCACGGTTATAACGCGCTCTCCCCCCAGATCAACTCGGCCTGGCACGAACTCGCGGTGCTCCAAGGCTTGTTCCCGCCACTCGTCGATATTGATCGATACCGATTGAAATTGCAAAATCTAACGGCTGAGAGCAATGATCTGCTTTTTTCTGTTGTGGAAGATACGTTGGAAGTTTTCACCGGATCGACGTCAGAATTGTGGTTATCCCATCTTATTCATGAGCACTGCGCGCGCTTTTCGGAACAGTTAATTCACGCCCGAGACACCTTCATCCTGCTGAATCAATTCGAAATATTGCAGGAGATTCAATCTCACGCGGTGCAATGACAAACCGCACGCCCTCTGTGCCAATATCAGTGAGACATTTCCAGTGGATTTAATTAGAGAGCAGGGCGGAAAGGAAATGAATCATGAGCGCATATCAGAATGGCATTGCG
>JAYTGM010000290.1:0-5153 GCA_043733425.1 Terriglobia bacterium | reverse complement strand
GGCGCAAAGCCGCCGAACAAACACTGGAAGTCTACCGCCAGGTCGCCGGCCACCCGGTGCGAGCCCGTGTCACAGCCTAATCTGTTCCAGGCTCGCGCCCTGGCTACTTTCTTAAAAATTGGGTTCGTTTTTGCAAATCTGTTTTTCACCTCACTCTCAGCCGAATCTCTCCGCTACAACCTCAAATGGCCCAGCGGGCTCACTCTGGGTGAGGCCAACCTCACCGGCGAACTCACCTCACGCGGTAGCAATCAAACCTTTGATCTGGATGCCTCTCTTCCCGCCTACACCCTTCACGATCGCTATACATCCAGCACAAGTGCACAATCTTGCACAATCCAGTTCACGCGCGAATCCCAGCACGGCAACAGAAAGACGAACGAACGCACAGCCGTTTCGCCGGAAGGCCCCATTACCAGAGAGACCATTGGCGGCGGAAAAGCGGAAATCTCCGTGTCCGTCTGCCCGCATGACCCCCTGGCCCTCTTAGCCGCTCTGCGCAAAAACCTTGCACAACCTGCACAATCCGTCTTGTTCGGCTCCGGCTACCCGGTTCGTTTCGAAGCTGCCGGTCCTGCCACCATCAGCTTGAATGACAAGCCCACCGCAACTGAAAAAGTGATCTGCATCCTCACCCTCCCCAAAACCGGTGACTATCGTCTGGAACTATTTCTTCTGAAAGATCAAGCCCGCACACCCGCCCTCATCCGCGCCCCGTTCGCCCTCGGGACATTTTCCATGGAGTTGATTCGCTGAAGCTCGCGTTTTTCTCGCCCATGCCGCCCAACCCAAGCGGCATTGCCGATTATTCTCAGGCCTTGGTTCATGAGCTCCAAAAGCATCATGATGTCGTCCTGTTTTCCGCCGAATGCCCTTTCGATCCAACCGGTTTCGATGCAATCGTATACCATCTCGGCAACAATCCGCACCACGATTTCGTCTATCGCACCGCGCTCCAGCACCCCGGCATAGCCGTCCTCCACGAATCGAACCTGCACCACCTCATCACCCACCTCACCATCTCCAAGGGCGATTGGGATTCGTACGTCGCCGAAGCCGAATACAACGGCGGCGAGCCTGCCCGCCTGCGTGCCGAACAAGCCCGAACCCTGACCGTCGGGCCGGATTACGAAGGCGTCGCCATGACCCGCCGCCTGCTGGAAACCGCGAGAGGCGTCATCGTTCATAGCCGCTTCATGGAGCAGCAGGTTCGTTCCACAAACTATATCGGCCCGCTCGCCGTGATTCCCCACGGAGCCTGGGTGGAACCGATCGATGGCGCCATCTACCGCGCGAAACTTGGCCTCGGCGCTGACGTGCCTCTCTTCGGCGCGTTCGGTTACCTCAAGCCCTACAAGCGAATCGCGGAATCCCTTCGTGCGTTTCGCAGATTGCTCAAAGAGGTTCCTGAAGCCAAAATGATAATGGTCGGCGAACCGCATCCCGAATTTCCCGTGCAGCGCCTCATCGCAACGCTTCGCCTGGAAAGCAGCGTGCGCGTGATCGGTTTCGCGCCCCTCGAAGAATTCGCTGGTTACATGGCCGCCTGCAATGTGGTTCTCAACCTCCGCTACCCCACCGTGGGCGAAAGTTCCGGTAGTCTGCTCCGCGCCCTCGGTTCCGGCCGCGCCGTTCTGGTTTCCGATATCGGCAGCTTTTCCGAATTTCCTGACGATGTTTGCCTGAAGGTCCCCGTCTTGGCTGGCGAAGAAGATGTGCTCTTCGGCTACATGAAGCTGCTCGCCACGCGCCCGGATCTCGCTCAAGCCATGGGCCAGCGCGCGCGGGAATGGGTTCTTCGTGAATGCAACTGGTCTCACGTCGCAGACTTGTATACTAAGTTTCTCACTCCTCCTGCTGTCACGGTGGAGTACATCTTGAGCTGGGTGCAAGACGAAAGCGCTAGAGGCTATATTGAAACCCACAAAACGCGTCTGGTCAAAACTCTGGACGTGATTCCCCCCGGCGATGCCGTGCGGGCCATTCTCGAAATGGGTTCGTATATGCAAATTACCCCGGCATTGCAAACCAAGCTCGGCTATGGCACGGTACGCGGTTGTTACTACGGAAAGCTGGGCCGTACCGATCATAAAGAAGCCACGTCTGATTCCGGTGAGCACTTTGCTTGTGAGATCGATCATTTCGATGCCGAACGCGACCCCTTCCCGTACGCTGACGAATCCTTCGATACTGTTGTTTGCGGCGAACTGATCGAGCACCTTTTTCAGGACCCGATGCACCTCATGTCAGAGATCAATCGCATCCTGAAGCCGGAAGGCCGCGTCGTCTTGACCACGCCCAACATTGCGTCGCTCCGTGGCATCTCAGCCATTCTGCAGGGCTATCATCCCGGCTTTTTTCATGCCTACATCAAGCCGAATGAGGAGGGTTCCGTCGATGCCCGCCACAACCGCGAATACACTCCCGGTGAAATTTTCCGTCTGCTTCTCGATTCAGGCTTTGAAGTGGAGTTGCTCGAAACGGGACCCTTCGGCGAGGTCTACCAACCGGAGCACGCCTGGGCCGCCGACGTGCTCAAGCAGTACGGACATCGGCAGAGTTTGCGTGACGATGGTATCTACGCCGTCGGCCGGAAAATCTCGGGTGTGAACGAACGCTGGCCCGGCTGGTTGTATTCGTGAGTCTGACTTTTAATCCGGCAGATTCCACCGTAACCTTTGATTCCCCCGGTCCCTCTGAATGGGGTTCCCAGATCTTCGATCCCGATACCGAAACCTATCTGTTTGAAGGTCCCCGCTCCATGGTCGTGTCAGCCGGACAAGCGACAATTCCCGTCTTGATCCCGCCCGAAGGCGGCCGTTACCGCCTCTACATCTCCCGCATCGATCCTCCGGAAAGCTGGGCCTACGCCCGCAACCAGCCTTTTTACCTGCTCGATGTCACTGTCGCCGGCGGAATCCATCAGGACCGGCTATTGTGCACAACACTCCGAAAGCTTGCACAATTACGCACAATGCGGTCGGCCCGTCTGGCGTTCACGCTTCCCGTCAGGATGCTCTCGGAGCACAACCGTCTGATGCGCAGCTTGGTCCGGCGGGATATTCTGGGCCGCTATCGCGGATCTTTCGGAGGGTGGTTCTGGACTGTCCTGAATCCGCTCCTCCTGATGCTGACGTATTTCTTCGTCTTCGGGGTTGTCCTGAAAGCCCGATTCGGAAGCGACCCCAGTCGCGCCGGATTCGCGCTGTTCTTTCTGGCCGGAATGCTTCCGTGGCTGGCCATCAGCGAAGCACTGGGAAGAGCTCCGGTGAACATGTGGGAACACCGCACGTTTATCAAGAAGCTGCGGTTTCCGGTGGAGATCCTGCCTCTTAACCTCACTCTCGCCGGGTTGGTAAGTGAAGCCTTCGGGCTCGGAATTTTCCTTCTCGGCCTTCTGCTAGTCCGGCACAGCATCCCGCTCACTGTGTTCTGGCTTCCCGTTCTGATCGTGCCCCAAATGCTATTCACCGGTGGCGTCTGCTGGCTTCTTGCCGCCCTGGGCGTCTTCCTGCGGGATCTGGCTCAAATCAACGGCTTCCTGCTCACTATCTGGTTTTTCCTCACCCCCATCTGCTACCCGGAAACTGCAATGCCCCCCGAAGCGAGATGGCTGCTGACAAAAAACCCGGTTTATGTTTTGGTTGAAGGTTATCGTCGCATCTTCCTGCAAAGCTTAGCTCCGGAGTGGCACTCGCTTTGGAAACTGTGGTTGCTCTCTCTGGTGATTTTCATTGGCGGCCATGCCGTTTTTCACAAGCTGAGAAAGACCTTTGCCGACGTAGTCTGATGCTACTTGACCGTAATCAGCGGGTGCGACTTGATCTGTTTCGCCCTCGCGTCCAGCTTCGCCGCCTCAACGGGTCGCTTCATCTGCCGCAGAAGCAGCGCATAGCTTTCCAGAATTACGGCTACCTCCGGATGCTCTCCACCCAGCCCCGCTTCGCCCAGTACCAGCGCGCGCTTATAGAACAGTTCGGCCCGTTCCGGTTTGTCGATCGATTGATAAAGATCCGCCATCGTATTGAGACTATTGAGCGAATCGCCCTCACGGATCCCGAGTGCTCTTACAAACAGCGGCTCCGCCTTCTCGAACATTTGCTGTGCCGCATAGAGAGCACCAAGGTTATCGAGCGCAATCGCAGCAAACGCACTGTCTTTGCCCTGGGTTGCTTCCCAAATCGCAAGCGACCTCTTGTATAGCGATTCCGCCTCCACGTACTTCTTCTCACGGAAGTAACAGAGCGCCAGATTATCAAGCGCAGGTGCAACGTCAGAGTGGAACGGTCCCAGGTTCTTCTCCCGTATTGCCAGCCCGCGCTGGAAGTAAGGCTCGGATGCCGCATTGTTGTTCAACTGCCGGTACAGAATCCCCAGCCGGTCCAGCAATCCGACCAAACCATATGCGTCAGAGCCAAGCCTCATCTCTGAAATATCGAGCGCACCGCGATAGCTGCTTTGCGCTTCCGTGTTGCGATTCAATTCGACATAAAGCTGGCCCAGTGCCACCATCGTTGTCGCCACTTCTAGCGATTCCGGACCATCGTGAGTCATGCGGATCACCAAGGCTCGGTGGTAAGCCTCCACGGCCTCCTTGCCGCGCTTCATCTGCTGGTACAGCGCGGCGAACTGGTCCATGTCCCCGGCAATAGGTGCCGCCATCGCGCCTCCCGCGGCCTCGTGGATGGCAAGCGACCGGGCAAGCAGCGGGTCCGCTTGGTCCGGATGCCCGGCCGCGCGAAGGATGCCCGCCAGCTTCAGAAGATAGGGGGCCAATTCGGGACTTGCGGCCCCTAAAGTCTGCTCCCGAAGCTTGAGCGCTTGTTTGTCCTGGCTTTCCGCCGCCTTGTAATCGCCCTGCACGAAGTTCAGGTCGCTGAGCGCTTCCAGCACCTCGGCCGATTCCGGGGTGCCGGCGGTCAACTTGAGCGCCGCCACAAACTCCTTCTGAGCCACAGCGTACTGGCTCTTCGCCACGGCAAGCCGTCCCGCCGCCAGATGCGCTTCAAGGGTGTCCTGGGCCGCCGCGCAACCTGCCACCAACAGCAGTGTACTCAAAATTCGGCTGAGCATGGGGGGTTGACGCGCTACAATCACGGTTTGTTCCACATTATTGTCCAGGCGCTGGTGGAGTTTGGTCCGGTTGGTCTTTT
>JAYTGM010000289.1:0-1747 GCA_043733425.1 Terriglobia bacterium | reverse complement strand
GAAGCTTGCGGCGGGTGAGGAGTGCGGCACCGTCAGCGAAGCGGCCGTTCGGCGCGTCAACGGTGAGGACGCTGCCCGCAAAGCATTCGGATTGCAGGTTCGCGTGGCGATGGAGTTCGTTTCCTTCTGGCACTGGACAAAGAGTAAGACGGTATTCCGGTGCAGGTGGATTTAGAGTTTACGGATGACAAACAATCCCGCAGCCCGATTCCCCATTGTTGCTTACAGAGCCAAGCCGGGAAAAGAAGCGGAGCTTGATGCGCTGGCTAGGGAACATACGCCGTTTCTTCGCGAACTGGGGATTGCGACTAACCGGCCGCATATTCTGGCCGCGCTTTGCAGAAGTCTGCGATTTTGTGCCGCTGAATTCGCTTGAGGAATCAGCTCAGATGTTTGCGAACTTCACGCCCGCCAATTAGCAGCTCAGAGGTTGGCAATCACGGCATTCGTGAAATCGCTAGTGGAAGCGGTACCGCCCACATCGCGAGTGCAGTGTTTGCTTTCGCGGTAGACGGATTCAATGGCGCGTTGCAGGCGGTCCGCCGCGTCGCGTTCGCCGATGTGCCGCAGCATCAGCGCCGCGGATTGCATAAGTGCTGTGGGGTTGGCCCAGCCCTTACCCGCAATATCCGGCGCTGTTCCGTGTACTGCCTCAAAGACGGCATCGGTAACGCCCAGATTTGCGCCGGGCACGATCCCCAGGCCGCCAACGAGGCCGGCAGTCAGATCGCTGACGATATCGCCGTAGAGATTCGGCAGCACTAGAAGATCGAAAATTTCGGGGCGCATCACAAGCTGCATGCAGGCGTTGTCAACGATCATTTCACCGTATTCCACGCTAGTGTATTCAGCCGCTACTTCCCGGCAACAGCGGAGGAACAGTCCGTCGGACATCTTCATGATGTTCGCCTTGTGAATGGCCGTAACCTTCTTGCGGCCTTCGCGGACGGCGTATTCAAAGGTGGCGCGGGCAATTTTCATGGACGCCGTTTTTGTAATCACCTTCAGGCTTTCCACTACGTCAGTGACCACCTCGTGCTCGATACCGGAGTAAAGGTCTTCCGTGTTTTCACGGAAGATGATCATGTCGATGGGCAGATCGCTGAAGCGCGTTTTCAGGCCAGGCAGTATTTTGATCGGGCGAAAGTTGACGTAAAGATCTAGCTTTTTTCGCAATGCCACGTTGACGCTGGGATGACCGGAAGCGATGGGCGTGGCGATGGGACCTTTGAGGCCGACATGCGTTCGCGCCAGAGAAGTGAAGACGGCTTCGGGGAGAAATTTGCCGGTTTCCTGTTCGGCTTTAATGCCGGCATCGACGCGGTCCCATTCGATGGAAACGCCGGTGGCATCTACCGCGCGGACAGTGGCATCGGCGACTTCGGGACCGATCCCGTCGCCGGGAATCAGAGTGATGGAGTGGGTCACCTTTTTATTATTGACGCGAACCGTGATCGCGTATGATGGCGGGCATGGGCTTTCGCCTCCGGACAGCGCAAGGCAAGCTCAAGATTGAACACAGCATTATCGACAATCTGAAGAAGGTGTTGGAGCGCCTGCTGGCGGAAACGCCGGAAATCCGGTCGATTATCCCCGGCGTGATCCGGCCGGTACGTGATGCCAAGGGTATGGTGAAAATTCATATCACGGTGGCTACGCAGAACGGCTGGAAGGCGATTGCGCTGAGCGGGGGCGCGCGCCAGGAGTTGTTTGTGAGCACCGCGATGACGAAGGAAGAACTGGAAGC
>JAYTGM010000288.1:0-1747 GCA_043733425.1 Terriglobia bacterium | reverse complement strand
CAACTGCGCCTGAGTTGCGCACCGCGAAGCGTTCGCCGGCCATGCCGTTGAAGAATGCCTCACCGGATGTGGCGCCATACAGCACAACGTTGCCAACCAGAATGTTCTCTTCGGGTTTGAAGGTGGAAGCGCGCGGCGGGTACACCATAATCCGCCCGCCCGAAAGCCCCTTGCCGACATAATCGTTTGCGTCGCCTTCAAGTTCTAGTGTCACGCCGTGAGCCAGAAATGCCCCAAAGCTCTGGCCTGCGCTTCCCGAAAATTGGAAGTGAATTGTATCGTCTTTCAATCCTGCAGCCCCGTGTTTTCGCGCGATCTCACCCGATAACATCGCCCCAACCGTGCGGTGCGTGTTGCGGATCGGCAGCTTGATTTCGATGGGCGTTCCAGTCTCGATCGCTTCGCGCGCGTGATCGATCAGTTTGTAATCCAGCGCCTCATCGATCCCGTGATCCTGCACGCCTGTACAACGCCGCGAGATGCGCTGCGGCATCGGCGGATTGTAAAGGATAGAACTGAAATCGAGCCCTTGCGCCTTCCAGTGATCCACCGCGCCCTTCATCTCAAGCATGTCCACGCGTCCGATCATGTCGTCTAATTTCCGGAAGCCCAGTTTCGCCATGATCTGGCGCAGTTGCTCTGCGATGAAGAAAAAGAAATTGACGACGTTTTCGGGCTGGCCGTTGAATTTCTTGCGCAGGTCAGGATCCTGCGTGGCAATGCCGACGGGGCATGTATTCAGATGACAGACGCGCATCATAATGCAGCCCAAGGCCACGAGCGGTGCCGTAGAGAAGCCGAACTCTTCGGCGCCGAGCAGCGCGGCGATTGCAACATCGCGCCCGGTCTGCAGCTTGCCATCTGCCTGTACGCGGATTCTTCCGCGCAGATCGTTCATCACCAGCACTTGCTGCGTTTCGGCAAGCCCCAGTTCCCACGGTGCACCGGCGTGCTTGAGGCTGGTCAAGGGAGATGCTCCGGTGCCGCCATCGTAGCCGCTGATCAACACTACATCGGCGTGCGCTTTGGCGACTCCTGCCGCTACAGTTCCCACACCGGCTTCGCTTACCAGCTTCACTGAAATACGCGCCTGCGGATTTACGTTTTTCAAATCGTAAATCAACTGCGCCAGATCTTCGATGGAATAGATATCGTGATGGGGCGGGGGAGAGATCAGGCCCACGCCGGGAATGGAATGGCGCACACGCGCGATCTCTTCATCCACTTTGTAGCCGGGCAACTGTCCGCCTTCGCCTGGCTTTGCACCCTGCGCCATTTTGATCTGCAGTTCATCGGCGTTCACCAGATACTCCGTGGTCACGCCGAAACGTCCGCTTGCCACCTGCTTGATGGCACTGCGTCGACTCTTGCCATCGGCATCGGGGTGGAAGCGCTTTTCGTCTTCACCGCCTTCACCGGTATTTGAACGCGCCTGAATGCTGTTCATTGCAATCGCGAGCGTTTCATGAGCTTCTTTGCTGATGGAGCCGAATGACATGGCACCCGTTGCAAACCGCTTCACAATTTCCTTCGCGCTTTCCACTTCATCTATGTGCAGCGGGTTTTCGGCTTCTTTAAACTCCATCAAGCCGCGAAGCGTTGCCTTGTGTTTGTTCTGGTTATCGATCAGGGCTGCGTACTCTTCGAATGTGCCGAAGTTGTTGGCCCTAACAGCATGCTGCAGCTTTTCCACTGTCTCCGGATTGAAGAGGTGGTATTCCCCCCGCACGCGGTACTGGTAAGTTCC
>JAYTGM010000287.1:0-1749 GCA_043733425.1 Terriglobia bacterium | reverse complement strand
GTATCCGGTTTCAATCCGCTATTCAGGCAGCGGAGCGGGCACGATGGAGGAGCAGGTGGCACGTGCGGCGGAAGCGTGCTGGAAGGAATCGACATGGGGCGACGTACTGGCGTTTTTACCGGGGACGGCAGAGATTCGGCGCGCATCGCGCATGCTGCGGCAGGGGTGCGGCGATCGCTTTCGAGTGGCTGAACTTTTCGGAGACCTTGCACCCGCCGAGCAGGACGAGGCTCTGCGCAGGGGCCCGATGAGGAAGATTATTCTCTCCACTAATCTGGCGGAGAGTTCAGTAACGATTGAAGGCGTAACCTCAGTGGTTGACAGCGGCCTGGCACGCGTTGCCAGCGATTCCGTTTGGACGGGGCTGCCACTCTTGCGAATAAGCCGCATCAGCCAAGCTTCGGCAACGCAACGGGCGGGACGAGCGGGACGAATGGGACCGGGGCATGTGGTGCGGCTGTATTCGGGCGAAGATTTCGCGCGCCGGAAAACTGAAGATGAACCGGAAATCTTACGCCGTGAACTATCAGGGCTGTGTCTACAACTGCGGGCGATGGGCTTTCGGCCCGAAGATCTGGAGTGGCTGGACCCACCGCCGGCGGCTGCCGTGGAGCGCGCGGAACTTCTGCTGGAGAACTTAGGCGCGACAAGTGAGGCGGAGGTTAAGAATCTGGCAGCACTGCCGGTACACCCCAGGGTGGCACGGTTGCTGCGTGATGCGGTGGCGCGTGGCGCCGCGGCAGAAGGAATAAGAACAGCCGCTCTGTTGAGCAGCGGGGAACGAGCCGGATCGACTGACTTGCATGAGGCACTCGAAAGGCCCCTGGACGCTCGAGGGGAGGCGGTGGCGAGACAGTTACGCAGAGCAGTAGGCAGGCCGGCGAACGAAGCTCAGGCCGGAGAAGACGGCGCACTGGAGCTTAGCGTGTTGGCTGCCTTTCCGGACCGCGTTGGACAGCAGCGCACCGAACTGGTGGTGATGCTGGCGAATGGGACGGCAGCGCAATCGAAAGGCGTGCCGGGCGCTTTCCTGATTGCAATGGATGCGGAAGAACGCGGCGAAGAGAATCTGCCGACTGTGCGACTTCGGTGTGCGATTGAGCCTGAATGGTTGATTGAATTGTTCGCGGAGAGGATAACGGAACGCGATGGCGTGGAATGGAATAAGCGCTTGGAACGGGTGGAACGCGTAAGCGGCGTCTACTACGGAGAGCTGGCGCTTTCTGAAAACCGGCAGGGCCAACCAGACCCTGAGCATGCGGCCGAACTTTTGGTGAAAGAGATGCTGGCGCGGGGCTTGGAGGCTTTTTTGCCAGCTGAGGAGCTAACAGAGGTACGTGACCGGCTTGCGTTCGCGGCGCAGTGGAGCGCAGTGCGGGAGGTAAGTGAAGACGAGATTCGGCAAACGCTGCTGAAACTTGCGTATGGGGCGCGCTCCTTCGCTGAGGCGACGCGATTTGCCGGTGAGTTGCCTGCTGAATTAGAACGTAATGCCGACCGTGATTTGCTCGAGAAGATTGCTCCTTCACGGCTGCGGCTACCGGGCGGGCGAACGGTGCGAGTGCGTTATCGCCTGGGACAGACGCCGTGGGTGGAAAGCCGGCTGCAGGACTTTTTTGGTTTGCGCGAAAGTCCTAGAGTGGCCCGCGGGGAAGTTCCTTTGGTGGTGCATCTTTTGGCACCTAACCAACGGCCCGTGCAAACAACAACCGACCTGGCAGGTTTTTGGCAGCGGCTGTATCCGCAAGT
>JAYTGM010000286.1:0-5191 GCA_043733425.1 Terriglobia bacterium | reverse complement strand
GAAGTTAATCGGCTGGACTATGATGGGCGGGAGTTGGAGATCTGGAGCCTCGCTCACAACATGGCCAAGCTAAGGGACACGGCTGCGGATATTCGTCGCACCTGGGATCAGGTGAAACCGCAGGTCGAGTCGCATAAAGGGACGACGGAATCTCAAATATTTACGAAGCTTGTGACCGATGTGGAGCAGGCGACCACTGTGGCGCAATATCAGAAGTTGGCTCTGAAAATCCTGGACCAAGTGGACAAGCTCGAGAAGGTATTTTGAGCTTCGTAACCTAACTCAATAGCGAAAACGACCGGTCCCGTCAGCCGTCTTATGTAACTCTGCTGACTTCGGTAATTATTACGCCTCCGGGGAAATCGGCGCAGGAAGAACGAATCGCGCGATGGTTCCGCCTTCTGGATTGTTTTCGAGCCAAATTCGTCCCCGATGAGCCTCGACAAATTCTTTGCAGATAGATAACCCCAACCCGAGCCCATCGGCGGAACTGGATTCCGCGTGCGTGTAAAACTTTTCAAAGACGCGATCAAGATCTTCCAGCGGCACACCCCGCCCTCGATCGAACACGGAAACATCCAACTCCCCGCCTACCAAATGACTCGTCAGATGGATCGGCTGATCGGGCAAGGAGAACTTGAATGCGTTGCTGAAGAGGTTTATCAGAACTTGTTTAATCAGTTCGAAGTCCATTGGAACCAGAGGCATATCCGGCGAAATCTCAATTGAAACGCGCCGCGTCTGCGCCAGTGTTCCCAACTCTTCCAACGCCGCGCCTACCGCGTCGAATAAATCACATGGTTCAAGTCTTACTCGCGACACACCGGCCTGGAGGCGGGTCACGTTCAATAGATTGTTCATCAGGCGATGGAGGCGCTTCGCTTCATATTCGGCCGTTTGCAAGAGTTGGCGTTCATGAACTCGGTCAAGAGGAGCGATTGGATTCAACATACCGCTTATCGCCACAGTAATCGCGGCCAGCGGCGCTCGAACCTCGTGGGAGACTGCGGCAAGGAGAGCATTCTGCACCAAGTCCGATTCATTCAGGAATCGAAGACGGCGTACTCTCTGCTCCAGGAGCCCCCGCTCAATCGCTAAAGCCGACTGCCCAACGAATCCGGCCAGAAGCTCGCGTTGCTGTGTGGAGAACCAGGCACCGGGGCGGGGCTTCAATCCTAGTACTCCGATGACCCGTCCTCGAACGGCGAGCGGGTGATAATGTGCGAGTGTATCCGGTACTGCGGTCGTGTCCGGACCCGCTTCCTGGCCGTGCTGCCAGCACCAGACGGCACCTTCCAACTCCTTCGCCGTTACTAAAAAATCGGGGGTTCGAAATCGCTGTACCAACGACGCACTCGTACCCTGGTCTGCAGGCAAGAAGATGGCTGCCGCCCGGTGGAAATTGATTTCGAGATGCTCGCCGATAACTTCCAGTGCCTGTTCCAGGTCGCTCGTCAAAGTCAGAGATCGGCTGAATGCCGCCAATGCGGTCAGCTTAAGGTAGGTCAAGCCATTTTGAATCGCCAGCGATGCAATTTGAGCGGCGGCTAAGCCATTTTCCAAATCCTGTTGAGTAAACTCCCCGCCCAACTCTTTGTTGTGGACCTCAAAGAAGGCAATTACTTCTTTCCTGCTGTCTACAATCGGAATGCACATGCCAGATGTCACTCCAAACCGCTCACGCACCTCCGGCAGGATCACAGGGTCATTCAAGGCATCGTTCGTAAGGTAGGGATTTCCGTTGTTAAGGACCCGGCCAGACCAGCCCGTGTCGGCAGTACAATCCTGCGATAAATTCACAACGGTAAGCAGTCCGCGGGAGACCTGCAGAAAATGGTCGCAGGCCATTCCCTTTGCTGTTCGCAAACCCGCGCACCCGCTCTCGGCTTTTGTGAGTTCCAGCATCTGCTCAATCAGAGCATCCAGCATGCTGTTAAGGTCAAAAATCGAATTCAGCTTGTCGCTGAGGCGAAGCAGTGACTTGAGCGAACGTTCAACCCCATTTGCAACTGATTGACTTGAATCTGTGTTCTGCGAGCTCAATGACCCGCTCCTGCGTCAATCCACTCGGAATCGGTGCGAAGCCGATATCCGACGCCCGGTTCAGTCACGATATAGCGGAGAAATCTTGGGTCGCAAACTAATTTTCTTCGCAAATTGCTCACGGTCACTCGTAGCAGGTGCACGGCGTCCTGATACTGGGTGGTACCCCATAGTTCGTGGATCAACTGATGGTGAGTCCTAACCAGTCCGGCATGGCGAACAAGCACCTTCAAAAGGTCATACTCAGTAGCCGTCAGTTTGACCTGGTCGTCTCCCACGAAGACCTCTCGCCGGTTGAAATCGAGCTTGAGGTCACCGGCCTTGAAGACCTCGATCGTTGCGCTGCCAAAGCCCCTTCTGAAGGCCGCCCGCAGACGCGCCAGCAGTTCTCCCATTGTGAAAGGCTTCGTGAGGTAATCGTCGGCGCCCGCATCAAGGCACGCGATCTTTTCGGATTCCTCATGTCGAACAGACATTACGACAATAGGCGTCATTGTCCATTCGCGCAGGCTTCGCAAGACTTCTTTGCCGTCCATGTCGGGCAGGAACAGATCGAGCAGAATCAGTCCGGGCCTTGCCAACTGAACTTTTCGCAGAGCCTCCGCGCCAGTGAAAACAGGATAAATGGTGTATCCGGCCGACTGCAGCGTAACGCTGAGAACATCCTGCATGGATCTTTCGTCATCTACGAGCAGGATACGCGGCCCTTTCTTTTCCATTTCGTGATGTCCTTCGGGAGATTCCCCTTGGTGTTTACGTAGGCGTTAGACTGCACCCCACGAGTGTATTTTAGTCACGTACTTTAAGCGGAAACCAAAGTCCCCATATCGCTCAGGCTACCATCTTTGTTCAGGTCCAGATTGCGTCTGCGCCCCCAGCTCGCGACAGCATAAACTGCTTTGTCGCTGTGGGCGCAATCCGCGCGCCGTCAACTAACGTTCGAGCGAAGGAATGTCTACCCGCCGCCAGAATCTTTGGATACCACGAACTGTCTCCAAGCTTTCTATCCATCAACGTCCCACCAGTTGCTGACGCCACAACCGAAAGGTATGCCTGCTCAGGTACGGTACGTCAGGTGTCATCGTGGGATACAACTCAGCGCCGACAGAATTTCCGACAGCACAAAAATGACATCCTGAAAAAAGCCAGTGTTCCAAAACTCCAGATTCACGATCTTCGCCATACCGCTGTGGCCATTCTTCTCGCGCAGGGTGTTCATGCCTTGTGCAGCAGTGAATTGCCCGGCCATGGTTCCGTCGCGTTCACGCTCCTCTAGGTGTACGGTCACCTCATGGAAGAGACGAAGCGTGAGACGGCAGCCTGAATGGAAGATGCTCTTGTAATTCCAATGGCTACCACAACTGCTAAGCACCAAGTCAACTAACGTCGAAGGACCTCATTTCATTGGTGCGCCCGGAGCGACTCGACCCCCCGGCCTACTGATTCGAAGTCAGGGTAGCGGAGCGTGTCAACAAGAATGAGACCAGCGGCATAAATGTTTAAGGAGTATTTTCCTTGTTGGAAGCCGGTGGGTTGATCCAAACAGCTTCGGGCAAAGAGGGATGTTGCGGAGGTCGGCTAACGAAGCGCTCAGGATGGCGCTGGTAAGCGCTATCGAGAATGATTTGCCGTTTTGCGATGAGTTGGGCAGCCTGGCCATAGTGGACAGTTGCCGATGTCATCAGGCTCAGGCCAGAATGGTGGTGTTGGTGGTTATACCAGGGGAAGAAGTTCTGGCAAAAGCGGCGTGCATCCTGGATCGATCCAAAGCGGTCCGGGTAGCCCGGGCGGTACTTCAGGGTCTTGAAGTGCGCTTCTGAGAATGGATTGTCGTCTCAAACGTGCGGACGGCTATGAGTCTTCACAACGCCCAGATCGGCAAGCAGCAGAGCCAGCGATTTGGCGGTCATCGAAAGCCGCGATCCATGTGAATGCCCAGTTGCCCCGGTACGATCTTCTGCTTCTGGCAGGAGTGTTCGATGAGTTGTTTGGCAAGACTGGCGGTCTCGCGATAAGCAATCATCCAGCCGGTGACATAACGGCTGAAAACGTCGAGGATCACGTAAAGATAGTAGAAGCTCCACTTCACCGGGCCCCGGCTCTCAGGTAACTGACTTTACGACGCCTTTCTATTTGGAGCAACTTGCTTTTTGGACGGCTTCAAAGTTTCCAGCACTCTGAGTAAGACGGGAATGTGTTTGCATCCGCGAACACGGCGGAACTGTTTCTCGGCTAGCAGTAATCCGGAGCCGACCCAGCGTTCGCGCTGATCGCCGCCATGCCATCGTTTCACGTTCAGGCAAACGCGCTCGACAATGGCGAAGGCCGATTCAATGACGTTGGTGCTGGCCAGGGTAAGCCTGAGTTGCGGGGGAACATGCAGCCGATGCACGGTCAAGGTTTCTTCCATTCCTTCGGCCAGACTGCGCGCGGCACTCGGATTGAGATGCATGAGTTGGCGATGCAGTCCGTCCAGCGACTGTTTGGCCGCCGCATAGTCTTCCAGCGCGTAAGCCGCATTCAGCTTTTGGGCAACGATGGGCTTGTCCTCATCGGTGACGTGGTCGAGCACGTTACGCCGCTTGTGCACTTGGCAACGTTGGATCGGCGCTGATTCGCCGGCGTATTTCTTCACCGCCGCGTACAGCGCTTTGCCACCGTCCAGAACGTAAAGGCGTGGCTGAGTGAAATCGAGACCGCGAGTCATCAGATCGCCCAACAGTTCGCCAACAACGGTTGCATTCTCCGTCGCTCCTTGCCGGATGCCCAGGATCATTTTCGATCCATCGTGGCCAATACCAAGGGCCGCGATCATCTGCTGTCCTTCAAACGGTGTGGCGTCGATCAGCAGCGCGCAGAACTTCTTCTTCCCCAGCTTGCGATCCATCAGAGCCGCCAGCTTCGCCCGGCTGGCTTCAATAAAGTGCTCGCTTACCGCGCTCTTCTCCAGCCCATAGGCATCCGTGAACTGGCGCACGGCTTCGCCGTATTTCCGCGTACTCAGACCCAGCATCAGTTTGTCCCACACCGTTTCGGTCAGGGGCTCCCCGCGATGGAACATCTCGTAGCTGCCCAACCGGACTTCCCGGTCATCGGTGGAGCGAACTCGCGGACGTTCGACAGGAACCTTCTGCCCCATCACCAAGCA
>JAYTGM010000285.1:0-5207 GCA_043733425.1 Terriglobia bacterium | reverse complement strand
ACAGCGGATGGTATCCAGACCGTAAAGTACGCCTGTATGACCGCCGGAAAGGAGCTTGGCACGGCGATTTTGTCCATGAAAGTGTTCAGGTGCGGGGGTCTGTAGGCGAGCTACAAGGGGCGATTCACCACTTCACGTGCGATTCGCTGAGTGAGCATTTGGGTACGCTGGACCGCTACACAACGCTGGCCGCGGCGGAAATATGCGGGCAGGGACACATGCCGGGAATGGGCAGGCTGCTGTGTGACCCGGCTTGGACATTCGTGCGGACTTACCTGTTGAAGCAGGGATTTCGAGATGGATTCCCAGGGCTTGCGATTGCGTATCTGGCCGCGTTCTATACGTTTTTGAAGTATGCAAAGGCACGGGAGCGGCACGGATGAAGACGTTGCATGTCGATACGGGCCGGGAAATGCGGGGGGGGCAATGGCAGGTGCTCCGGCTGGTGCGAGGGCTTGCGGGCCGCGGGATGAAGCCGATGCTGATGGCACCGGTACAATCTCCGTTATTCGTGAGGGCTTCGGCTGAGGGGCTGCCGGTGCGAAGGTTATCCAGGCTGGGGTTGCCGCAAATAGCGAGACAAGTGGACCTGGTACATGCGCACGATGCGCGCGCTCATATGTTGGCGGCGTTGTTTCCGCGTGGGCCGCTGGTGGTTGCAAGGCGGGTGGCGTTTCCTATTGGACATGGTTTTCTTTCTAGGGAGAAGTACCGGAGGGCGACCCATTACATTGCGGTCTCGAGGTACGTGGCCGCTATGCTGGCGGGCGGCGGGATACCGCTTGAAAAAGTGACCGTTGTGTATGACGGAGTGCCGCTGCTGCCGCTTACCGAAGGTGGAACGCAGGTGGTTTGTCCGGCTTCAAACGACCCTCAGAAAGGCGTGAGGCTGGTGATTGAAGCGGCGCGGCTGCTGCGGGTGCAGGTGTTCCCTTCCCCGGATCTGGAACGCGACCTGTGTGGCGCGGCAGTATTTGTATACGTGACATACGCGGAAGGTTTGGGATCTGCAACGCTGCTGGCAATGTCGGCGGGAGTGCCGGTGGTGGCTAGCTGTGTGGGCGGCCTGCCAGAGGCGATTACGGATGGCACGGAAGGGCTGCTGGTGGACAACAATCCACAGGCGATATCGGCAGGGATCAGGAGGTTCCTGGAGGACCGGGAGTTTGCACGCACGGTGGCGGAGCGGGCCCGGCGAAAAGTGGAATTGAACTTTACTGAAGACCTGATGGTGGAGAGGACGCAAGAGGTTTACCGGAAACTGCTGGGCGATGATTGATATGCCGCGTGCGTTCGAGGCGCTACTGGCTGCGGGATTCGGGTTACTAATCGGAAGCTTTCTGAATGTTTGTATTTACCGATGGCCGCGAGATCTTTCTGTGGTGCGTCCACGATCGCGGTGCCCCGGGTGCGAGACGCCAATTGCCTGGTACGACAATATTCCGGTGTTCAGTTTTGTAGCGCTGGGCGGCAAGTGCCGCAAGTGCAGGACACCGATCTCACTACGATACCCGCTGGTGGAAGTGATGACCGCGGCTTTCTTTGGATGGTTTGCGTACCGGCTGGGCATGACACCGGAGGCGGCGCGATGGTGCGTTTTCTGCGCGATTCTGATTACGCTGGGGTTTGCTGACGCCGAGACGCGGATCTTGCCGGACGAGTTCACGCTTGGCGGCATCGCGGCGGGCTTGGCGTTTGCGGTGATGACGGCGGTTCCTGATTTTTCCGCGCATGAGCTTGCGGCTGTGTTTGGGCTTACGCTGCCCGAACGGCTGCTGTCATTAGGGGAAGCGTTGCTGGGCGCGGTGATTCCCGCGGGATCATTGTGGCTGGGCGGGTACTTTTTCGAGAAATTCCGGCATAAGGAAGGCCTGGGGCTTGGGGATGTGAAGATGACTGCCATGATGGGGGCGTTTCTTGGGTTGAGGGGAGGACTGGCGACGCTTGCGATCGGATCGACGCTGGGTTCGGTGATCGGGCTTGCGTATATTGCGATTGCAAAGAAGGATGCCGGAAGTTACGAACTTCCGCTGGGTGCTTTTCTAGCAGCGGGGGGATTGCTGTTTGCGCTTTTCGGGCAACCACTGATGAGCTGGTATTCGGGTCTGTAGGTGCAGGAATGCAACTAAATTTAGCGGGCTGGGGCTGCCTGCTGAGTAGCGCTGTCCAGAAGGTCTCGCACCTTGCGATTCAGAGCAGCGGGAGTGAATGGCTTTGCAATGAAGTGAACGCGCGCTTCATTTTCATCCCACTGATTCAAAGACAGGTCAGTGTATCCGGACATGAACAGGACGATCATTCCGGGGCGCTTCTTGTGCAGACGCCGGGCAATTTCTTTGCCGTTTAATTCCTGCAGCACAACATCCGCAATCAGCAAAGCAATAGGTTCTTTGTAAGCCTTTGCCAAGTTCATAGCCTCCTCACCGGAAGCTGCGACCAGGAGACGATAGCCCTGAGATTCCAACGCTACTTTAACGATGTTACGCACGGCATCTTCGTCTTCCACCAACAGTACCGTTTCGGTACCGCGGGCGGGCGGAAGCACAACCTCCGACTTTGCAGCAGCATCAGAACCTGCAATTCTTGGCAGATAAACCCTTACCGAAGTGCCGTGACCCGGCTCGCTGATCACATCGATGGTGCCGCCAGACCGCTGGGCAATCCCGTGAACCATGGAGAGCCCCAGACCGGTGCCATGACCATCTTCCTTGGTGGTGAAGAACGGTTCGAAGATTTGTTCACGAGTGGCGGCATCCATACCGATTCCGCTATCGGACACAGAGATCATCACATAGCTGCCGGGCCGCGCATGAAGGCGGTGATCCGCATGTTCACGCAAAAATTCCTCATTGCTGGTTTCAATGGTAAGAGCACCGCCAGTGGGCATGGCGTCACGCGCATTCACCACGAGATTCATTACAATCTGTTCGATCTGCGATGGATCGCCATGAACGTTGCCGAGGTCCGCACCGGGTTCAATGGTCAAACGAATGTGCTCGCCGATGATGCGGTTTAGCATGGGCACCATTCCTTGCACCACGGCATTCAAGTTCAGAACTTTGCTCTGGGCTATTTGACGGCGGCTGAACGAAAGTAGCTGCTTGGTGAGCGCGGCGGCGCGGTCGCTAGCTTTGATGACCTGCTCGGCAGCGAAGTGATTGCGCTCATCAGCCACCAAGCTTGATGCCAGCATGTGGCTGTAGCCAGAAATGATGGTGAGGAGGTTATTGAAATCGTGGGCGATGCCCCCGGCCAGCATACCGACCGTTTCCATTTTTTGGGCCTGACGGAGTTGTTCCTCCAACCGGATGCGTACCGTGGCATCCGCAAATAGGACAACCAGGAGGGGGTTAGGGCCGGCTGCGCACTCTGTGATGAGGAGATCGAACTGAACTCCCTTGCCGTTTGGGGTGAAGGCGGTAATCCCCCGAAGTTCGGGAGAATCGAACTCCTTTTCAGCGAGAGCGTGTTGAAATCCGGCGGGATTCCAGGGTTGGACAAGCGAACAAAGAAAAGCGTCGGACTCGATCGGAATGCCTAAGAGTTCCTGAGCTTTTCGGTTGTGCGCGATGACCTTGAAATCTCCGGGATGCACTAAACACGCCGCTTCCGGGAGGTTGTCAAATGCGTCTTGTGACGTAGCACTGGTGTTTCGCTGCCTCGCCATTTACTGTCTTCAGTAATGTAGCAAGCGCCCGGTAAGAATCATAGGAGAAAACGAACTATTACTCCCTGGGGCGTGTGATGCAGTACATAAATAATCTGTTGTTTTTAGTTGATGGTCAAGCGGCCTTCATGGACAACCTTCTAGGAGAGTGTAAGACTTGGAGGCCGTGGGAATTAACCGCAGCCCCGTAAAAGAGATAACCCGCGAGCAGTGGAAAGCGCTGTTTGCGGCCCAAGCCGGTTACATGCTGGACGCAATGGACGTGCTGCTATATATCTTTGCGTTGAACACGCTTAAGACGGAATTTCACATGAGCAATGCCGTGGCGGGCGCGATTGGGTCAGTGACGTTGATCTTTTCTGCATTGGGCGGAATTCTGTCAGGGATATTGGCGGACCGGTTCGGGCGAACACGATTGCTTGCGGCAACTATACTTTGGTACTCGCTTGCTTCAGCGGGCGCTGCCACGGCGATGAGCGTGGCACAACTGATGTTCTGGCGCGCGTTAGTGGGAGTGGGTCTGGGAGGCGAATGGTCAGCAGGAGCGGTTCTGGTGGCGGAGACGTGGCCCGACCGCTACCGCGCCAGAGCGATCGGTTTCATGCAGGCAGGTTGGGCTTTAGGCTACCTGATGGCTGCCGGACTCACCGCGTTAGTGCTGCCGAGATTTGGATGGAGAGCTTTGTTTTTAACAGGCCTTGCGCCGGCAGTGCTGGCGCTGGCCGTTCGACGCCATGTAGCGGAACCGGAGACATGGCGAAAGTCGCGAGACGAAGAAAGAGCGAGTTGGACGGCAATCTTCGGGAGAGATTTCCTGAGGAACACAATTTCGGCAACAGCCCTCACGACTTCCGTGCTTTTCGGTTATTGGGGATTGTTCACCTGGCTACCGAGTTTTTTGCAAACTCCGCAATCCGCGGGAGGAGCTGGGCTTTCCTTGCTTGGCACAAGCGCCTCGATTGTACCGATGCAGCTAGGCGCGTTTTTGGGATATGTGACGTTTGGATTTTTCTCTGACAAATTTGGCAGGCGTCCTGTGTTTGTAACTTACATGCTGACAACCGCGATGTTAGTACCTTTGTACGGTTTGACGCGCGATGCCTGGACCCTTCAGCTACTGGGACCCTTTGTGGGATTTTTCGGGTCAGGCTACTTCAGCTTGTTCGGTGAATTGCTGGCGGGGTTATATCCAGCGAAGTTAAGGGGCACGGGCCAGGGCTTTACGTACAACGCGGGCCGGGCACTGAGCGCCGTGGCACCATTTTTGGTGGGGGTGCTGGCTGACCGGCACGGGATTGGCCTTGCACTGCTGGTGAATTCCGGTTTCTTTTTAGTTGCGGCGATGTTGATTTTTCTGCTGCCTGAGCGTGCGAAGAACCTGTGACGAACTACTCTCTGTTTGGTCGATCAGCGCTGTGCGGCAACGATAGAGACAATTACGCCTCTGGTGAGACCACTAGCTTGTGGCTGGACAGTGGTTCTGGTGGGGTAGGGCTTGGCGAACTGCAGTTCGTAGACCGCATTCATGTTTGGGAAGGTG
>JAYTGM010000284.1:0-5209 GCA_043733425.1 Terriglobia bacterium | reverse complement strand
AGGAACTGCCCGCGTTGACGGTAAGGACAGCCTTACCCGCGCCGGTCAGGTCTGTGTAAGCAATTTCGCTGTTCGTTGAATTTAAATCTTTGGCCGGGCCGCTGGCCGGTGTAACGCGAACTGAAGAAGGGTTAACTCTCACGTCCCCGGCAGTGCGCGCACGCGCCATCAATCCGCTGCCATTCTGCAGGAATGAGTTCTGCTCAGGCGCGGTCCCGATAGATTGCCAGTCGGTGGTGCCATTCAAGAACGATACAAGGATTCGCGCCGTATCGTCCGTTGCAGCCGTGATTTTTGAGATGCCCTTTGCATTCGGCGGGCAGAAGCCGGTAACGGTAAGTAAGCCGGGGCTCGCGACATGGCACAGCGGCAGAATGCGCGTACGCCCAGGCTGGTAAAACTGCAGCGAGGCGCTGGTGAGAGCCATTAAACCGTCGTCGAACCCTGGCGAGACCGCAAGGCCGGTGCCGCCGGTTCCCGCGAGGGCTATCGCGTCGATTCCACGCAGATCGTCTCGCCCCTGGTTCCAGGTGTTCAGGTCCATCAGGAAGTGGCTGCCGCTTGAAAGCTCATCGCTCTGCACGTCTGAACCGAAGGAAAGACTGCCGATGGGTGTGCCGAAATTCGGCGTAGCGATGAAGACCGCTTTGCCAATGCGGATGGTTGCCGGCGGGTTAAAGGTGGCTTGCGCTTCCTGCTTGCCCGAAAGATAGCTGCGTATGATCAGGCCGCCCATGCTGTAACCAACCACGTCAACACTGGGGACAGGCTGCCCATCGTCGTACGTCAGGTCTGCCAGGTAAGTGCCAAAGAAGGTAGCCAGTTTTTCGATAGAAGGGGTACCCGAAAAATTACAATTGTTGAAGAAGAGGCTGACGCGGGAGTTTGCCTGCAGTACCTGATCGGAAATGCCAAAGCTCTTTTGAAATGTTATGCTTCCGCAATCGGTTTCATGACCGTTTAGAAAAATGACAGGAGGCTTGCCGGTGCGCGGAATTGCCTTAGTGTTCGTTACAAATTGCGCCGAAAGGGGCAGTGTAAAGGCTAGAAACAAGCCTAAAGAAGATATCCAGGTCTTATTCAACACCCCTTCAGTATAGTTTGGGGCCTAATTGGGAACCGCGAAGGCAAGTATGTTTGGACCTGCCGCTACCGCGACGTACTGCTTGCCATCAAACGAGTACGTCATAGGTGAGGCCTTCCAAGTTTGATTCGTCGCGTAATTCCAGAGCGGCTTTCCGTCAGTAGCATCCACGGCTACCAGTTCCCCGCCCTCAGCCCCGAAGATAACCAAGCCCGTCGCCGTGGCAAGCGTACCGCCCCAGGATTGCGCGGGGCCCGCTTGCGGCACTTCCCACTTGATGGCGCCCGTGCGGATATCGAGAGCCTTTAAGACGCGCTCCGGCTTGGGGTCCAGAGCAGTGCGCTGCGCACCCCCCAGGTAGGTTTTGCCAGGTTGCCATGTGCCACTTTCACTCTTCTGATAAATGCTGCATTTTTCAAACGTCTGGAAGTAATACAGGCCGGTGATGGGGCTGTAAGAAGGCGAAAACCAGTTTGTCGCCCCGTCTTGTGAGGGGCAGACCTTCGTACCCGCGACAGTCGGTTCCTGATTAGGAAGCTTCACGGGCCTTCCATCCGCGCCGATTCCGCTGGCCCAGGTTACATTGCGCAGGAATTGCTTCGCCAGCAACAGCTTGCCGTCTGAACGGTCGAACACGTAGAAGAATCCGTTACGGTCCGCATGCAGCATCAGCTTGCGCTGGCTGCCCTGCCATTCGGCATTCACCATGACGGAGGTTTCCGTGGCGTCCCAATCCCACAGATCGTGCGGCGTGAATTGATAGTGCCACTTGAGCTTGCCGGTCTTACGGTCCAGGGCCAGGATGCAATCAGAATACAGATTGTCTCCGGGGCGCTGATCACCGTTATACTCCTCGGCCGGATTGCCGGTGGGCCAGTATACGGTATCCAGTTCGGGGTCATAACTGCCGGTGAACCAGGTGGGCGCACCGCCGTGATCCAACTCTTTACCCTTCCACGTTTCTGAACCGGGAGTGCCGCGCTTCGGTACGCTCCAGAAGCGCCAGACTTCTTTGCCAGTGTTTTGATCGAAGGCCGCAACGAAACCGTTTGCCCCATGTTCGCCGCCGCCGACGCCCGCGATCACCATGTCGCCGGCGGGCAGTGGCGCTGAAGTGGCGAAGTAATTCTGATGCCAGTCCGCAATTTCAGAATTCCACATCACGTCGCCCGTGAAGCGGTTAAGGGCAACCAGATGGGCACTATCGGTTTCAAAAAAAACGCGATCGCCCGCAACACCCACGCCGCGGTTCACGCCCGCATCATTCCCCATGCCGGGTGTCTTGCCGCCCTGATAGTGCCAGATCTGACGGCCCGAACCGGCGTCGAGCGCATAGCATTCGTTACCCGGCGCGGAGACGTACATGATGCCATCCACCACTACAGGCGTTACTTGTAAACGCCCAGCGTTCGGAATGGAGAAGACCCACTGCGAAGCGAGCTTAGTAACATTCGTCTTGTTGATTTGCGAAAGCGTGGTGTAGCGGTTACCTCCGGTCTCGCCGTTGTAAGTGGGCCAGTTGGTTTCGGAAGTAACTTCGCGAAAACTTGCACCCGCGCGCCGTAACAGGTGAACGCGCTTGTCCGCCGTGCGCAGTTGCACGTCTGTAAACCCTTCGCCCACCACCTCACCTTCCAGGGTGCGCCCGTCGGTAAGGGGCGCGCTCATGCGGGAAACAGGTTTGATGGAACGGCGCTGCATGACCCTCAAATATTTCACTACATTCGTAGTTTCGGCGGAATCCAGGCGGATGGGGGGCATACGTCCCGATATCCCGTTATGAATCAGAGAGATGAGCTGCGGGTCGTTATACTTCGCCAAACGGCGCTGTATGGAAGGACCCATCTCACCGCCGTTTCCGTCCGCACCATGACAGGTGGCGCAATTGCCCTCGAAGACTTTGCGGCCGGGGTCGGCATCCTGGCCAGTCAGGGCGATGGGAAAAAGAAGGAAAGCTAGGGACAAATAAATTCGCATGTGAATAAGAGCGGGAGTGGTCATTATATGCCCTTCATTTGATATGCTCTTTGCTTCTTACGATGAAGAATATTTCAGCAAGACTTCTAATTCTTGCCTCGGTGGCAGGAGTGCTGTCGGCGCAGGCCCCGGCCACGCCCAATCGCACGCCAGCCCCGCAGGTGCAGCCTAAGCCGGAAGATCTGGCCCAAATCAAGACGAAGACTGACCAGATTGACGCCCTTGTGAAAGAACTGCAGGGCAAACATGCAGATGCGGATCTGGTGGGCGATGTTGCGGTGTATGCCAAGGCCGGCAAGTTTCTGTTGGAGTTTCCTGAACTCATGACGACGCAGGCCGCGATCGATCATTCCGGGGTTGTCCTGGATCAGGGAATTGAGCGCGCCAAGCAACTTCTCAGCGGCCAGATGCCGAACAAGGCAGAGAAAAGCCAGCTCCATGCGTACTATTCCGCGATGGATGGATCAGTGCAGCCGTATCACATCACGCTGCCCGCGGATTACGATCCTGCCAAGCCGACGCGCTTATATGTGTGGTTGCACGGGAGGCAAAACAACACCACGGAATCTGAGTTCATCTTCAGTTTCATGAAGCCGAGGCCGCCGGGGAATGCGCCGGTTGCCGATCAGGGCCAAATTCAACTGGATCTTTTTGGACGCATCAACAGCGCAGGGTGGCACTGGGCTGGAGAGGCGGACGTCTTCGAGGCGATTGCGGCGGCAAAGAAGCGCTTCAAAATTGACGACAAGCGCATTTTGCTGCGCGGCTTTTCCATGGGCGGAGAGGGCAGCTGGCATATCGCACTGCATCATCCCGATGAGTTTGCGGCGGCTGAAATCGGGGCCGGGACATGGTCGAATCGCGCGGCGGCGGTGCCGGGTTTAACTCCGTATCAGCTAGCCACGTTGACCATCTGGGAAGACATGGAACAGTGGGCGCTCAATGCTTACAACCTTCCCATCGCCGGTCATGATGGCGATCGAGACAATCAGACGAATAGCCTGCCGCCGGCTGCCCCGGGAACCGCGAACCGCGGCCAGTTGGAATCTTCTCTGCGGACGCGCGCACAACTGGAGCGCGAAGGCTTTGCGGCTGAGGGCGACCCAAACTTCCTGCGGCTGAAGGGCACACCCGATATCTTTCTGATATCCAAAGACACGGGCCACGGCACAAGCCCGCTGGTGCGGCAGCAGTTGGATGCTTTTTTGAAAGAATGGGGAGATAAAGGTCAGTCTTCGCCCGATCACATTAAGTTCGTCACTTACACGACTCGTTACAACCGGGATTACTGGGTAACTGTCGAAGGCCTTGGAACGCACTACAAGCGGGCCGATGTGGATGCGGTTCGTAGCGATGGCGGCAAATCAATACAGATTAAGACCAGCAATGTACGCCGGCTTGTTTTGCGAGAGACCGAAAAGGCAAAGACCATTAGTATCGATGGCCAGGTTCTCAAAGCCAAAGCAGGTCCCGAGATTACGCTCGAGAAGTCTGCTGCGTGGAAGGTAGTGAAGAACGGCAATGAAACAGGCCTGCACAAGACCCATGCGCTACAAGGCCCGATCGATGACGCGTTTATCGATCCGTTCCTTCTGGTGCGCCCCACGGGAGCTGCCTGGAATGAAGCTGTGAATCAGCAAGCGCTTCGCTCACTGGCTCGCTTCGAAAAGCTGTGGGCGAAATACTTCCGCGGACATCCTTTTGTGAAGGACGATAAAGACGTAACCGCAGCGGATATGGCGAAATATCACTTGGTGTTGTTCGGCGACCCGGGAAGTAACAGTTGGATTGCCAGGATGAACAATAAACTGCCGGTGCGTTGGACTAAGGATTCGGTCAGCATGGCCGGTCAGAGTTTCCCGGCAAGCGATAGCTTTCCCGCTCTCATCTATCCCAACCCGCTCAACCCGAAGAAGTATGTGGTGCTGAACACCGGCTTGACTATTGTGGATCGCGAATACAATGGCGATTACGGCATGCCGCGCTGGGGCGATTACGCTGTTGTAAAGGTAAAAGAAGGTTCTGACGTTCCCGATATGGCCATCGCCGGGTTATTCGATGAAAACTGGCAAGTGAAAAAGTAACTTACCTCGAGCCGGTAAAAATCACCGGTAGAAAATCCGCAAGCGCCATGCGCCACACTGGCCA
>JAYTGM010000283.1:0-1763 GCA_043733425.1 Terriglobia bacterium | reverse complement strand
GCTTTGTTCAATTCTATCAACGCGTTGTGCGAGAATCGGGGTATGGAAACACCTTTGGCCAGCGGTCCCGCGGAGCTCTTTTCGCGCATAGACAACGCTGCGGTTGAGCACGCGGCGGCGGCGGAGGGGATAGTAACAACACGGCTCGATCAGGCTATTAACTGGGCCCGTAAGAATTCCATCTGGCCCATGTCATTCGGCCTTGCCTGCTGTGCGATTGAGATGATGTCCATGAGCTCTTCGCGCTTCGACATTGCACGTTTCGGTGCTGAAGTATTTCGCGGATCGCCCAGGCAAAGCGATTTGATGATAATTGCGGGGCGCGTTTCAAACAAGATGGCACCCGTGATTCGCACCTTATATGAACAGATGCCTGAACCGAAGTGGGTGATCTCCATGGGCGCGTGTGCCACGTCGACCGGTGTGTTCAATAACTACGCATTGATTCCAGTGAACCAGGTAGTGCCTGTCGATGTTTATGTACCCGGCTGCCCGCCGCGGCCTGAGCAGTTGATTCACGCTATATTGATGCTGCAAGATAAAATCCAAGCCGAAACCGGAACCTTGAAGCAAGTGCTGCGGCTCTCATAGACTATGCGGAAATTACTGCCGGCGGCCGTTGTTTTTGTTCTGGTTTCGTTAGCGCTGGTTCCTTCCGCATCCGCCCAGCGTAATCTTTCCGGCAGTCCGCAAATCTCGCTCGCCCTTGACCGGTTAAACGTCCTTGGCAGCGTGCTGATGATCGCGGCTCATCCCGATGATGAAAATACCGCTGCGCTGGCCTACTGGGCGCGCGGGCGTAAGCTGCAAACTGCCTATCTTTCCGCCACGCGTGGTGAGGGCGGTCAAAATCTGATCGGATCGGAACAGGGTGAAATGCTCGGTGTGATCCGCACGGAGGAATTGCTGGGTGCACGGCGTGTGGATGGCGCGGAGCAGTTTTTCACGCGCGCGATCGATTTTGGATTTTCGAAAACCCCGCAGGAAACTATTGCGAAGTGGGGCCATGATGAAACGCTGTCCGATATGGTTTGGGTCATCCGACGTTATCAGCCAGATGTGGTGGTGCTGCGGTTTTCTGGTACGCCGCGCGATGGGCATGGGCAGCATCAGGCTTCCGCAATTCTGGGGAAAGAGGCTTATTTTGCCGCCGCCGATAAGACCAGGTTTCCGGAGCAGTTGAAATATGTTCAGCCTTGGCAGGCGAAACGCCTGCTGTTCAATACTTTCAATTTCACGCCAGAGATGGAAAAAGAATCGGCTGCGATGCCGAACCGGATTGAGTTCGATACGGGTGAATACAATCCGGTGCTGGGAAAATCTTATGCTGAGATCGCGGGCCTGAGCCGTGATGAACATCGCAGCCAAGCCATGGGGTCGCCCGAACGGCGTGGATCGTCAAAGAACACGTTGGTGACCATTGCCGGAGATCCTGCCCGGAAGGATTTGCTCGACGGCATCGATAGCACCTGGGCCCGCGTTCCGGGTGGAGCTAAAGTTGGCCAACTTCTAGAGCGGGCCGCACGCGAATTTATTCCAGCGCATCCTGAGAAGACGGTCCCTCTGCTGCTGGAAGCCAGACCTTCGATTGCCGCCCTGGCGCAAGAAAAAAATATTTGGGCGGCGCGAAAACTACGCGATCTGGACGAAGCGATTGCATTGTGTTCCGGCCTTTGGGTGGATGCCGAAGCGGACCGCTTTGCCACCACACCCGGCGGAAAACTGACGGTAACGATGAATGCGATCAACCGGTCTGCTTACCC
>JAYTGM010000282.1:0-5221 GCA_043733425.1 Terriglobia bacterium | reverse complement strand
TTGGCTACGGCGTTTTCTATGGTGGCGAAGAGAATCAAGGTGGTAGTCCGAACCGCGGTGAAGGCGTTCCGTTCAATGAAACGGTCAACCTGCAGCGCAGCAACGGCACCTCTGGTTACATCGGCGTCTCAGACCAGAATTGCCCGAACTGCAATTACTTTCCGGGCGGACTGACCGGTGGCTATCCCGCCAACGTGTTCACGCTGCCGGCCCCGGTATCGTTCCGCGGCGTTCAATCTGATTTCCGCAATCCAATGGTTCACAAATGGAATGCCATTATTCAACGCGAGCTGCCCGGCAACATGGCTTTGGAATTAGGCTACTTGGGCAACCACCAGGCTCACCAGTTGGTTCTTTGGAACTCCGACCCTTGCCCGAATCTGGGTTACGTCAACAACCCCGCGCTGAGCTGTGAGAACACCCGCATCGTGCCCACGCCGAACATTCCCGGCGCGGCATCCATCGGCAGCGGCCTTTCCACTACGTCCACCTTCGGCTATGGAAACTACGCGGCCTTCACTTCAAAACTGGAGAAGCGTTATTCCAGCGGGCTGCAGTTCCTCACGTCTTATACTTGGTCGCACACGCTCGCCAACAGCGGTACGCCGCTGAGCGGATCCGCGAATCTGGGTACGCCCAATCCGCTCGATTTCCGCTCGGAATATTCCAGTGCTTCGTGGGATATCCGACATAGCTTGACCACTTCGTTTAATTACGATGTTCCCTTCGGTCGTGGCAAAAAGTTCGGCGGAAACATGAATCGCGCCGCCGACATCATAGCCGGAAACTGGCACACCAACGGTATTCTCACACTACGTACCGGTTCGCCATTCACCATTGCCGGCACGCAATGCCAGGGCAATTGGGGACGCTGCTTGCCTGACTTTGTAAGCGGGCACAACCCGAATGCCGCGCCTTCCGGCGGCCGTAGCCCGGGAACCAATGGGCAGTGGTTCGATATCAGCGCCTTCGCCATAGCCGCGCCACTCACGGGCGGCAACCTGGGCCTGCAAAGCAACACCGCGCCTCCGGGCCGAGTGATGGATTTCTCCGTGTTCAAAGATTTCGCCTTTACGGAGCGGTTCAGAATGCAGTTCCGCGCTGAAGCTTTTAACCTGGCCAACACACCGCAGTTCGAGCGTCCCGATTCTTCTCTAGGCGATTCGAAACTCGCCGGTGGCAACGGAAACTTCGGAAAAGTGCTGGGCTCCATCACGGGCACCGAACGGCATTTGCAGGCTTCTCTCCGGCTCCAGTTTTAAGCCGAACTTTAACTTGCTGCGTAGTAACGGGTGGTGTGCTTAACGCGCGCCACCCGTTTTGTTGTATCGTCCGATAACGTTAAACATACATATTCCAAAGTACTTGACTGTCTTCTTCTAATTGAAATATAGTACGTGTCCAGTAGCCGGTAACGAATCTAAACCGGTCAGGGGATATACATGAAGCGCCACGTAGCGGTATTACGCCTTGTCCTGCTCACTTTTTGTTTTGCAGTGCTCGCCTTTGCTCAGCGCGATCTTGCCACGCTTGTCGGCACGGTCACGGATGCATCGGGCAGCGCACTAGCGAACGCAAAGATCACCATCATCGAAGAAGCAACCAACCTGAAATATGAAGTAACAACGAATTCCAACGGGGAGTACATTCGGCCGGCGCTGAAGCCCGGCACTTATTCCGTGGAAGCGGAAGCAACGGGCTTCAAGAAGAGTTTACAGCGCGGTTTCGTGCTGACAGCCGGAGACCGCACCGCCATAAACCTGCAACTCACGGTTGGCGATATCACGCAATCGGTTGAAATCAGCGCGGCCAGCCCGCTGCTGCAAACGGAGAGCACCATCATCGGGCAGGATCTGAGCGCCAAGCAGGTGAGCGAATTGCCCCTGGGCGGCCAGCGAACCTTTACCTATCTGGCGCGGCTTTCACCCGGAGTGGTTCCCGCAGAACCCGGCGCGCGCGATGCTACCGGTGGCGGATTTTCCGCGAATGGCGTCCGTTCCAACGGACAGAACAACTTCCTGTTGAACGGTGTCGATAACAACGTGAACGTTATCGATTTTCTGAATCAAACATCTTATGTGATCGGGCCTTCTGTTGAAGCGATCGGTGAATTGCGTGTGCTCACCAACGGTTACAACGCGGAATACGGGCGCGGCGCGGGCGGCGTGGTCAACGTCACCATTAAGAGCGGCACCAACGCACTCCATGGCGCGGTGTTTGAATTTCTCCAAAACGACAAGCTGAACGCCAACCGCTGGGAGAACAATAAGAACGGCTCCCCGCGCCAGCCTTATCATCAGAACCAGTTTGGCGCGGCGGTCGGCGGCCCCATCTGGAAGAATCACACCTTTATTTTTGGCGATTACCAAGGCACCCGCATCGCCGCTCCAAGCGGCCAGGGCGCAAACTTTACTATTCCCTCGGCACAGCAACGCACGGGTGACTTTTCGAACCTGCTCGGTGGCCAAATCGGCGTCGACGCGCTCGGCCGCCCCATCCTGGCCGGCCAGATCTATGATCCTGCCAGCCAGCGCTGTCTCACCAATTGCTCGAACCCCGACCCAAGCCAGCGCGGTTACATTCGCGACCCTTTTCTGGGCAACATCATTCCGGGCAGCCGCATCGATCCGGTGGCCCAAAAACTCATTAATCTGTTCCCCGCGCCCACCAGTGCCACTGCGCGCGGCGTTCGTCCGAACAACAATTACTTCAACCCCACCAACGCCACTCAACAGGTGGACCAAGCCGACCTTCGCGTCGATCACCGCATCAGCGATAAGGACAGCATCTTCGGTAGCTTAAGCTGGTCGAACACCAACAAGTTCAACGCTCAGCCGCTGCCCGGCGCGCTTGATGCCACTTACTTCAACTCCAACTCGGAAGAGGATCTGGCCCGCAACGCCATGTTGAGCTATACGCGTGTTTGGAACCCGTCAATCATTAGCGAAACGCGCGCTGCTTTCACGCGCCTCATCACCTCTCGCCTGCAGGCAAACGCTGGCGTGGATCAGTTCAAGGCCTTCGGTATTGGCGGCTATAATCCCACTACCTCTTTGAACGGCGGCTTGCCCTCCACCAATATCGACAACTACAGCGGCTTCGGCGCTTCCGATTGGCTCCCCTCCAAGGAATACAATAACGTTCTCGATTTCATCCAGAACGTCGCCATCAACAAAGGTAGCCATGCTTATAAGTTCGGCGCGGAATACAGGGTAATCAAGTTCCCGTTCTTCCAGGTGCCTAGTCCGCACGGCAACATCAGCTTCAACCGTAACAGCACCGCCTACCCGAGCAAGGATCTTGCAAGCACAGGTAATGGATTCTCCACCGATACCGGAGACGCTTATGCCTCGTTCCTTCTGGGCGAAATCAACAACGGCCAGATTTCCACCAACAACTTCATCTCTTCCTTCAAAACCGCCTGGGCTTTCTACGGACAAGACGATTGGAAGATAACTCCGAAGTTGACCGTTAACCTCGGCCTCCGCTATGAGCTCTTCTCGCCCATCGGCGAACGCTTTGGACGTCAATCGAACTTCGACATTGACACCCTGACCCTTTACATCCCGAAGGGCAAGGATCAGAACGCGCCGCTTCCCTCGAATTTCGCAACCGCCTTCCCGCAAGTAAAGGTCAGCAGAGGTGAAGTGGATAGGTTTCTCATCAAGTCCGATAAGTTCGATTTCTCCCCGCGCATCGGCGCTGCTTACCAGTGGAATTCGAAGACCGTGTTCCGCCTCGGTTACGGTATCTTCTACGGTGGCGAAGAGAACCAGGGCGGCTATCCGAACCGTGGTGAAGCCGTCCCGTTTAATGCGTCAATCGATCTGAACCGCAACATTGCTGGCACAAATTATTCCGTCGGCGATTTCGGACCAAACCCTTACTTCAACGGGCTCCAGAATGGCTTCCCGTCGAACGTCTTCAACTTGCCCGCGCCCGTCAGCTTCCGCGCTATCGCCACGAATTTCCGCAACCCGCTTGTGCATAAGTGGAACGCGGCTGTCCAGCGCGAACTCGGCCGCAACACGGCTCTCGAACTGGCATACGTTGGTAATCATCAGGCGCATCAGGTTTCAAACCCCGATCCTAACGCGCCCTACATCACAGGCGACCCGCTGGCAAACTACAACGCGCGCCGCCCGTACCCGAACATTGGCGGCATCGCTTCCACCACATCCTATGGTTACGGCAACTACGCCGGCTTCACCACCAAGCTCGATAAGCGCTACTCCAGCGGCCTGAACGGCACCTTGGCGTACACTTACGGCCACGCGCTTTCCACCACCGGCACCACGCTCAGCGGCTCAGCGAACTTCGGCTCCTTCGATCCGCGCAATAACTCGCTCGCTTACTCCACCGCAGCCTGGGATGTACGGCACAATGTGGTGGCCAGCTTTACTTACGATCTACCCTTCGGCAAAGGCCGTCAGTACGGTGCCAACTGGAACTCCGCCACCAACTTCGCCCTTGGCGGTTGGCAGGCTAACGGGATCCTTTCGTTCCGAACAGGCCAGCCTTTCTCCATCGGGTCCAACGCCTGCGTCGGCGTGTTCGCCCGCTGCGGCGTCGACCTGATTCCCGGCAAGAATCCGCAAGATTCACCTTCAGGCGGACGTGGCCCGGACGGTTACTTCGATACCAGCGCGGTGAAGGCTCCGGCCCGGCTCGCTAATGGCTTCGGCACTCCGGGTAACCTGGGCTTGCAATCCAACACCAGCCCGCCCACCCGGACCGCGGATTTCTCACTCTTCAAAGAACTGCCCATCACGGAGCGCTACCGCTTCCAGTTCCGCGCGGAAGCCTTCAATATCGGCAACACGCCGCAATTTGACCGCCCAGGCGCCAACTTGCAGGATTCCAGCTTTGGAAAGGTGACCAGCACCCAAAGCTTCTCTGAGCGCCGCATGCAGATGTCGCTTCGTTTCCACTTTTAACCCGAAGCACACCACGCTTCTACCAACCACGCCGCGCCCGCTCGTTCAAAGAGCGGGCGCGGCTTTGTCAGTTTTATGAATCGAAGATCGTTTCTTGGCACCACGGCCGCTGCGCTTGCGGCATCCCAAGTCTCCGAAGCAGCCCCTGCGTTACCGCGCCGCATCTTCCCACTGAACCGCAATTGGCTGTTCGGCGGTAAGGCGGTTGCCGGCGGCACGTCGCCCACCTTTGACGATTCCAGGTTTCAGCGCGTCACTCTGCCCCACACCAACGTCGTGCTGCC
>JAYTGM010000281.1:0-5227 GCA_043733425.1 Terriglobia bacterium | reverse complement strand
CGCGGGGCATCGCGCTGAACGAGCAATCGTTCGATACGCACCGCCGGTTTACCAGCGTGCAACTCGATTTTCTGCCGGGGAACTGGTTCGTTCCGTATCTGGCGTTCGACCGCGATTCCGATACCGGTACGGGTGTCAACGCATTTGTTACGGAGGGGAACGAGTATGCCGTCCCTACCGCGATTCGCAATTCCGTGGATACGTATCGCGGCGGCGCGCGGCTGGAGTTTCAAAGATTTCACGTGACGCTGGAACAGGGCGGTACGACCTTCAAAGACGATCAGAAAGTGTATGCGGCGGCTGGTACGAAATACGGCAACAACACGGCACCGCTGCTTGGGAGGACGCTCGATCTGACCAGCCTTTCGCAGGCTTACGGTATTCGGGGCACGAGCATCTTCTCTAAGGCGCTTTTTACCGCGAATGCCGCGCCATGGCTGGATTTGTATGGGCAGATTCTTTACAGCCGTCCGGATAACAACGTTCACTATCAGGAATACGCGACCGGAAACCTGGCCAATGTGAGCCAGTTGCTCTTCTATACGGGACAGCAATATTTGGTGACAGCGGAGGCGAAACTGCCGCACACTTCAGGGAGCATCGGTGCGGAGGTTCGCCCCTTTCGCGGCGTGCGGATTCTGCAATCTTGGTTGACCGACCGGCTAAGTTCCAGTTCTTCGGCGACTGGACTACAGACAATCGCGCAAACTACAAGGGCCCTGCTGGGTAACTCTCTGGCGAGCAACTATAGCCAGGAGCAAGTGGATGTTCTGTGGGACCTTACGCCGAAGTTGACTCTTCGCGGCGGCTACCGCTATGTCTGGGGCGATGCCAGCAACGTGATTCTTCCCATCGCGGAACTTACAGGATATGAGCGCGGCAGATTACGGCAAAATACTGGCCTTGCCGGTGTCACCTATCGCGCTACGAAGAAGATCTCCATCCATGGCGATCTGGAAAGCGCCCGAAGCGGTGGCAATTACTTCCGTACCAGCCTTTATAACTACCAGAAGATCCGGCTGCGGGCGAGTTACCGGATCTCCCCCACGCTTCAGCTTGCTGCCGATACCTATATCCTGAACAATCAAAATCCGACCGCGGGCATTCACTACGATTATTTGGCCCACCAGGAATCTGTCTCGCTTAGCTGGTCGCCTACGGCCTTGAAAGGTTGGGATTTTCAGGGCAGCTATTCCCGGGCCACGGTCAGATCGGACATCAACTACCTAATCCCGCAAACTCTCACGCCGGAGCGGGATTTTTACCGGGACAACAGCCACACCGCTACCGTTCTGCTCAATGGAAAGCTGCCAGCGGCATTCGGGTTGCGGGCGAGATTATCCGTGGGCGGTTCTTTCTATCTCTCTTCCGGCAGCCGGCCCACCAGTTACTACCAGCCCTACGCCAAGGTGACAGTGCCTGTGAACAGACAAATGGCATGGGTTTCAGAATGGCGCTACTACGGCTTTGGTGAAAGTTTCTCCGTGTTCGAGAACTTCCGAACGCATCTGTTGACCACGGGTGTGAGGTTTACCCGATGATGGTCCAAACGACTTCGCACTTCTTCCTACTGATTGTTTTTACAGCTGCCGCGGCGCCAGCGCAACCTTTGCCCGCCGATTCTGTCCGTGGGGAAAAGCTGTTCGAACTGGAGCGCTGCATCGAATGCCACAGCGTGAACAACAAGGGCGCGCATACGGCGCCGGACTTGGGCCGTAGTCTGGATCGCGACTTTTCGCCCGCCTCCCTTACTAGCACCATGTGGAACCATGCGCCCACCATGTGGAGCGCGATGCGCGCCCGCAACATGCAGGCTTCCAACGTGGACGATCAGGCAGCGGCCGATCTGTTCGCTTACTTCTATGCCGCCCGGTTTTTTGAGAAGCCAGGCGACGCGGGCCGCGGCAAGCGACTGTTCACAGAGCGATCCTGCGCGCGGTGTCACGGGCTGACGGAAGCGGTTCTTACGGATATAAAGCCGGATATAAAGCCAGCCGCCAAGCCGGTAAATCAATGGCAGGCATTGGGTGACCCGATCGCTCTCACGGAAGCCATGTGGAACCATTCCTCCAGCATGGGTTTCGCAGAACTTCGGCGAGGAATTAAGCTTCCGGAACTGAGCGGGCAGGACGTTACGGACATTTTGGTCTACCTGCGAAACCTGAACGCCGCGAACGCGATCGCCAGAACCTTCCGCATCACTTCTGGCGCAAACGGCAAGAGCTTGTTCGAAACGAAAGGCTGCGCAGCGTGTCACCGCACAGGGGAGTCAGCCATCACCTGGCGGCTGACGGGCAAGACGCTGACGGATATCGCCGCGCGATCCTGGGACCACGGGCTGCGGAATCCCGCTGCGACCGTACACCTGGAGCCCGGCGAGATGCGAGAAATTGTGAGTTACGTTTGGGCACAGCAATTCTTCCAGAGCAGCGGCGATGCGGAACGCGGCAAACGTGCTTTTTCCGCCAAGCATTGCGCCAGTTGCCATGACGAAGGTTTGAAAGGCGCGCCCTCGTTGGCACGCAACACGCGTGACGCTTCCGAGGTGACGATGGTGTCCGCCCTGTGGCGCCACGGGCCGACCATGCTTGCTTTGATGTCCGAACGAAAGATTCCCTGGCCGCGATTTAACGCCAAGGAGATGTCCGATCTGATTGCATACCTGAACATAAGGAAACCAAATGAACAATTACGGAAGTAAACGGCTCTGGATGGCTGCGGCTCTTCTTACGGCAACGATGTTTTCGGCCAGTGCCGCCGATGCGGGTGCCGATACATTTAAGGCGAAGTGTGCGGGTTGCCATGGCGCCGATGGAGGCGGCAAGACGGCGCTCGGTACGAAGCTGAAACTGCGCGACCTCCGCTCGCTTGAGGTACAGAAGCAGACCGATGTCGAACTGGGAAGCATCATTGAAAGGGGCAAAGCGCCCATGCCAGCATTCGGCAAGACGCTCGGCACGTCCGGCGTGCAGGATCTTGTTGTCTACATACGCACCATCGCAGCCAAGTGAAACGAATGGAACCTATGGACGCCATACCGAAAGCCGAAATGCCCCCCAGCCGGCGCTCTTATATCGGCTGGCTCATGGGGTTGTGCACTGCCGGGGTCAGCGCCGTGTTGGCTGTGCCGCTGGTTCGATTTCTGATCTATCCGCTCTCCGCAAAGACCACGGAAACGAAATGGTCAGAGGTTGGGCCAGTTGCTGAGTTTATCTCAGGAACCGCTCCCGTACAGCGCTCCGTTACGGTGGAACAACTGGATGGCTGGCGCAAGACCATTTCCGAAAAGGTGGTCTACGTTACGAAAGACGCCGCCGGACAAGTGAGTGTGCTCTCTGCTATCTGCCCGCACCTGGGCTGCTCCGTGCAGTGGGCTGCCGCAAAAAATCAATTCGGGTGTCCTTGCCACGGCGCTACGTTTTCTACAGATGGAAAATGCACCGGCGGCCCGTCTCCGCGCGGGATGGACACGCTCGAAAGCGCCGTGCAGGGCGACCGTCTAGTGGTCCGCTACCGCTACTTCCGGCAGTTGGTGCCGGACAAACAAATCATCGGTTAAGGAATCAAGGAAAATTATGGATGAAGCTCAAAAGCCAAAATCAGCGCGGCTCTTCGGGTGGTTCGATCGGCGCACCGGGATCGATGGTCTGCTTCGCGAAGGTCTCGACGAACCGATCCCCGGTGGCGCGCGCTTTGCCTATGTGTTCGGTTCGGCGCTGCTCTTCATCTTCATTTCGCAAGTAATCACCGGCATTTTTCTGGCTCTGTACTATGTACCCTCCGCCGATCACGCGCACACTACGGTCGCTTACATCACCAAGGAAGTGACGTCCGGCTCATTCCTGCGCAGCATCCACGCGTATGGCTCAAGCGCGATGGTGATTCTGCTGCTTCTACACGTCACGCAAACGTTCCTTTACGGTTCGTATAAAGGGCGCCGTGAACTGCTCTGGCTTTCCGGCTGCGTCTTGTTTGCATTGGTTCTCAGCATGGCCTTTACCGGATACCTGCTGCCCTGGGACCAGAAGGCGTATTTCGCCACCGCGGTGGGAACCAACATCGCCGGCGAAGTTCCGTTCATCGGAGCATGGATCAAGAGCCTGATGCGTGGCGGCGTGGATATGGGTTCGCTCACCCTCTCCCGCTTCTTCGTCGCACACGTGATTGTGGTTCCAGCAGCCATCTTCGGGTTCGTTGCGCTGCATGTTTTCCTGTTTCGCAAAGCCGGCGCGGCAGGGCCGATTAGCGAGAACCCGGTCACGCCCACCCAGCCTGCTACGCCGTTTTATCCTGGCCAGGTCATCATTGATGGAATCTTCGCACTGGCGATCATTGCGGTCCTGGCGATACTCGCTCATTTTCTTCCATTCGAACTTGGCCCCGCAGCGAACCCCGCGGACACCGCTTACCTGCCGCGCCCGGAGTGGTATTACATCCCCATCTTCCAATGGCTGAAATACTGGCCGGGCGCGCTTTCCTTTCTGGGCGTGGTTGTCATCCCGAGCGTCATCGCGTTTCTCTTCGCCAGCCTGCCGTTTCTGGATCGCCGAATGGAGCGCCGCCCTTGGAAACGCCCTATCGCCGTGGGCACCTACGTATTCATCTTTGCCGCCCTGTTTGGATTGGGCTTCGTGAGTTACCGCGGTGACCATCAGAATCCCGGTTACGCCGCGCAGCTTGTTGCGCAACAGCACGCGGCGGAAGAATTTATGCACCAGCCGTTTGAACCGGAGTTGTCACAGGCCTCACTCGCGGCTTCGAACGCTGCTCTTTCCAATCCAATCGCAGCCAAAGGCGCAACTCTATATCAATCTCAATCTTGTAACGGTTGCCATGGCGATAACGGTGTCGGTACAGCGGCAGGCCCTAAAGTTGCCGGCATTCATGGGCGCTTCACATCAGAACAGCTCACTGCCATGTTGAAAGTACCCTCGGCCAAAATGATGGCCGGTGGAATGACTCCCTCAGAGATGGCCCCAGCGGATATGGTTGCCATGGTTGCTTACCTGGAGTCCCTCAAATAATTGGCTCGCCCTTCGGAGCGTGTCAACAAGAATGAGACCAGCGGCATAAATGTTTAAGGAGTATTTTCCTTGTTGGAAGCTGGTGGGTTGATCCAGACTGCTTCGGGCAAAGAAGGATGCTGCGGAGGTCGGCGAACGAACCGTTCCGGATGGAGCTGGTAAGCGATATCGAGAATAGTTTGCCGCTTTGCGATAAGTTGGGC
>JAYTGM010000280.1:0-13513 GCA_043733425.1 Terriglobia bacterium | reverse complement strand
GAAACTCGATGCCTGCGCCTGACGCAGCGCCTACTCCCCGTTAGTGCGTTTTTGATCGCGGTGTCAGTGCCGCTCTTAACCGCCGCACTGGCGAACCCTAAAATTATCAATGCTGCCCCTCACGAAACCGAGGACGGCCCCCCTTTAGCGAAACGTTCTCAATTTCAACCTGGTGAAACTGTTTTTTTTAGTTTTCAACTCTCCGGATACGGGGAATCTCCACTGAAACAGGTTCGCCTGACGTACCGGATCGATGCTGTAGATCCTGCTGGCGTCCACATCATGGAGCCGGTCGAATCCATCTTCGATGCGACCCTGCACGACGAAGACAAGCACTGGCTGCCGAAGCTCCGTGCACCGATTGCAATTCCCCCCTTCGCTCCATCGGGCGTTTATAAGATTACGACCACGGTTACTGACGACATTTCCCACCTGAGCACCAGCGCGGAGACAACCTTCGAGGTCGCTGGCCATAACGTTGCACCGGCACTCCAGCTTGCGATCCGCAATCTGACTTTTCACCGCACTGACGAAGATTCCCACCCGCTTGCGGTTCCCGCTTACCGGGCCGGTGATACCGTCTTTGCACGTTTCGACATTGCCGGCTTTCGTTATGACGCCGAAAATGCGATCGACGTGTTCTACGACGTTGCGGTTTTGAATTCTGCCGGAAAGCAGATCTATGAGCAGGCGCACGCCGCGGAAGACCGTAGCTCTTCTTTTTATCCCAAACCTTACGTAGGCGGGCAGATGAGCCTTGCCTTACAAAAAAATATGCGGCCAGGACAGTATACGGTGGTGTTGACTGCCCATGATGAAGCGGGCCATCAACGCGCTGAAGTGCGGCATCCTTTCACCGTGGAGTAAGCGGGCTGCGGGCTGTCGCGTGTGCCTAGACGCCCTGAATAAGGTGAAACATCATGGCGCTGATGGTGTAGCTCACCCCGGAAATCCAGTACCCCAGGTTGGTGAATTGGTATGCCAGAAGCAGCAGAATGAAGCCGAACCGGGCCAGTTCGTTGTATAAAAATGGGGGAAACCGGAGCGCAATCAGCATCTTCGATCCATCTAGAGGCGGTACGGGGATCAAATTGAAAACCGCCAGATAGACGCTTAGTTTCGCCGCCTCCGTGGCAAACTCAGCCAGATCAGTGAACACGCGGGCAGTCAGCACGCTAATCACAATCAGCACGAATGCGAAGAGCAGATTCATCACGGGCCCGGCCAGCGCCACCAGCAACAACCCGTTAAGGCCGTACTTGAGCTTCGATACGTTGGTGTTTACCGGTTTGCCCCAGCCAATGAACGCCCCGGTGAACAGGGTTGAGATGAAGGGCAGCAGGGTGGTGCCAATCCAATCGATATGCGCCAGGGGCTGCAGCGTCACCCGGCCTTCCAGCTCAGGCGTATCGTCGCCCAGCTTCGTCGCAACCCATGCATGGGCGAATTCGTGAGGCGTGGTCAGCATCCAGAAAATGGCAACGTTGATGAGCGCGTGGATGAAATCGTTCTGGGTGGGGTTCAAGGCGGGAACTCCCATAGTACCCTAGCGAAGTATGCGCATTACTGCTATTGAAACTCTGCACCTGGCCCGCGGCATCACGGTTCATGCGGGCCCTATTCAGTGGCTTTGGGTTCGGATTTTTACAGACGATGGCTTGGTGGGCCTGGGTGAAACTTACCCGTTCCCGGAGACCGAAAAAGCCGTGGTTCATAACCAGCTCGCGCCGGTTTTGCTGGGCCGCGATTCTTCCGAAATCGACCGGCTCTGGGCAGATATGCACTTGGCAATCTCCTACAGCGGCTGGGCCGGTGCCGAAATGCGGGCCATCAGCGCCGTAGACATGGCACTTTGGGATTTGGCCGGAAAGCGCATCAACCAGCCCGTTTACCAACTATTGGGCGGGGCGTCCAGGCAGTCCATTCGCACCTACAACACCTGTTACGACCATTTGGATTTTATGCGCGAACCAGTCCGCCTGGCGCGCGAACTGAGCGCAGCCGGAATTCACGCCATGAAGATTTGGCCGTTCGATGCGGTGGCCAGGCAGAACCACGGCCAGTTCATCACCGGCGGCCAGATGGCTCAGGCGATTGAACCCATTCGCCTGATTCGTGAAGAATTCGGCGATTCCATGGAGATCGCGGTGGAATTCCACGGGTTCTGGAACCTGCCCTCCGCCATCAAAATCGCACAGGCTCTTGAGCCGTATCAGCCCATGTGGCTGGAAGAAATGCTGCCTCAGGACAATCTGGGCGCGTACGCTCAATTAGCGGGTGCCACCAGTCTGCCGCTGTGTTTGAGCGAGCGCCTGATGACCCGTTGGGGTTTCCGCGAATTGTTTGAAAACGGAGCCGCGCGTTTCGTAATGCCGGATATTTCCTGGTGCGGCGGCATTTCCGAAGCCAAGAAGCTGGCAGCCGTGGCGGAGACATGGTACCTGCCCATTGCGCCGCACAATTGCGGGGGCCCGGTGCTGCATGCGGCCACTCTGCACCTGGCGGCGAATGTGACCAACTTATTCATCGCCGAATCGGTACGGCGGCATTACGATGACGAGTATCGTGGCATCGTCACTCCTCTGCTTCCCGTAAAAGACGGGGCCTTCCCCCTGCCCCCAGGGCCAGGCTTGGGCGTGGAACTCACGGCCGAAGTATTGAGGCGAAAAGACTTGACGGTGGACCGTACTACATCTTGATGTGCTTATCGAAAAACTGGAACATAGGTTCGAAAACCGGCACTACGACGTTCACATGATTACCGCCGGGTACTTCGGTGTACTGCACTTCCGCGCCAGCCTGCTTCATCGCTTCCACCATCAGGCGCGATTGAGTGACGGGTACGGTAGGGTCAGCGTCGCCATGGACGACGAACTGCGGCAGTGCCTTTAGCTTGGCCGCGATTGCGGTGTCCCCCCCACCCGATATGGGGCCCAGGGCCGCGAAAAGGTCAGGGTTGTCAGCCGCCACCGACCAGGTGCCATAGGCCCCCATGGAGTGGCCTGCCAGATAGATGCGCTTCGGGTTCACCTTGTAAGCCCTACGGACATCCGCCAGGACATCGATCACATCCTGCTCTGCCTGCCCGCGGTACATTGCCGCCGGTCCACGGCCTTTCGGGCAGACTACCAGGTAGCTGTGGTGTTCGGCCGATTTGATCACCGCGCCATTGCCGTAACCGTCGAACATGGTGTTCTCATCGCCCCCCATTCCATGCAGCAGCACCAGAAGCGGGTAGCTGCTGGACGGGTTGTAATCCGTGGGCACGTAGAGCCGGTAAGGTTGATAGGTGCCGTCCACTTGCGATTTATAAGACTTCTGCAAATCTCCGTAGCGGTTGTGATATGGGTCCTTACCTTTTTCAAAGGCGCTAAACATTTGTTCGGCTTCATTCAAATCGGAAGTAAGGTCCACGCGTGCTAGCCGCTCGCCTTCGTCGCCCCGGTCCGCGCCTTCCACTTTCGCCAGGTGGCCCATGGCAGAGGGCAGTTCGGCGGTGCCCGGCGGAAGTTTGGCCGCCCGCGCTTTATCCGTTTCCACGCGCGCCATCAGGCCGCGCCTCACCTTCACGGGAACGCTCTTTTCGCCAACACCCGCGAACGTTGCCAGGATGCGGTAATTGCCATCCGCGACATCCGGGATAGTCACTTCGGTTTCGAAGGTTTTTGGGGGGGAGCTGAACTTCGGCTGTCCCACAGTTTTCAGAAATTCAGGGCTGCCCATTCCCGGTGCGGGAACCAGACTCACTTCCAGCGGCGGCTGTTTGGCTAGCGGTTCATCGGGGTTCCAAAGATGACCGAACGTGAGGGGAATCCGCTCACCCTGCTTCAGAATGTAATGTCCGGCCTTCATGGTGAGCGAAGCATTCCAGGCATGCTCGGCAGTCCAGGGCTTGCCCTCCAAAAGCGCCAGTGCATGATCGTATTCTTTCAGGGCTTCACCGTTCTTTCCTGCGATGCGGGCCTGGTTTCCGGCGGTCATCAGCGGGTCCACCAAGGCCAGCTTTTCCTTGGGCAGCTTTGAGGTATTGCGAACGGTGGTGGCGTGAACCATCGTGGAAAGAACCGTGCTGGCGTCCTGTGCCACGGCAGTGGCGGCGCAGAAGAGTGCAAAGAGACAAGTCTTCATCTAGATTCAGTTTGAGGCTTTTTGGAAAATTTGCACGGCCCGGGCTTTGAAACTTTAAAGCCGGTGGTATTGTCAAAGCAGTTATGGTGGTGGAAAGCCGTGCAGGGCGCATTGCGGCGCTGGCCGCCATCCTGATTGCGGTATCGGGCGTGCCCCTTGTGCGTTCTAACGTGGACCGTGTAATTTTTCAACCGGGCTACGACGACAGTTCAATGGTCACCATTGATCGCGACACCATTCACCACAATAGTGGCAATGGTACCGTGCGTCCTTCTGTGATGGATCTCTGGCAAAAGAAGGCCCAGAGTTTTTCCGGCTTTTATCTCCTGGAGCGTTGGACCTCACCGGAGGGAGTACACGCGGAAAGAATATCTGACGGGTTGATTGAGGCCACTGGCGTGGCACCCTGGCGGGGAAAACTGCCCCGCTTTCACCCAGGGCCCGAAAATTGCGACCGGGAAGCGCTTGCCAGTTTCGAATGGGCAAACGGTGACGCTTCGTGGGTAGGGCGCGACGTGCAGCTAGGGTACCTGCGTTACCGCATTACCGCGATTATGCCCCCCCGGTTTCAACTGGTATCCCGGGACAGCGGTTTGTGGCTGCCCATACCCGCGGACGCGAAAAATCTTGAGTTCATTGCGCGTCTGAAGCCGGGTGTAACTTCCGCTGATGCACAACGCGAGTTGCGCAGCCTTTCCGCAAAAGCAAAACATTGGGGTACGCGGAAGCTGGAGGTTGTTACGCTGCGTTCTATCCGCCAGAGCGATTTCCGGTTTGCCGTATCGGTGCTGCAGTGGAACATCTTGTTTATCGTGGTGCTCTCTTGCCGCGGCTGGTACCTTTTCGTGAAATCGGGCAAAGCGGAAATTTCCAAATGGCATCAAGCCCGTTTTCTGACGTTTCTGATTGTGAAGACCTCCGTTGCGCTAGCGCCCATGATCCTGATTTGGATGCTCTTTCTGGACCCGGCAATCCAGCAGTATCTGACAGGGCTTGCCGGCTGGGGTGTTCCTGTTTTCTTCTGGATGTTTTTGCTCTCCGCATGGGGATTAACCTTTTGGAGCTTGAACGATCACCAGTACCGCTGCCGAACTTGTCTGCAACATTTGCGCATGCCCGTCGGCCGCGGTTCGTGGAGCAGCCTGGTGCTCGATAGGCCCGCAACGGAATCGATCTGTGTTTATGGACACGGAACTTTGTACGTGCCCGGAACACGCCTGTTGAGCCTGGACTCCGTAAACTGGACGGCTAACCGAGAGATGTGGCACCAACTCGCGGTCTAAGACGGATGTATATACGAGTACAATCCTTAACTTGGATGTGATTTTCTGGCAAGGCGGATGCAATTAACTCCCGCGTTGGAGGGTAAAAATGCATCAAGGCAGTAAGTTAGGCATCACGATTTTTGCCGCGGCGCTCTCGATGGTTACATTCACGTTTCCGGCAGGCGCTCAAAACGACCCACCGGTCAAAACAGATAACTCGAAAGTAAACAAGAAGAACGGCAACAACACGATTGCGGAGTCGGCAGATGGACAGAAGAACAATAAGTTAGACATTAAAATCTCCGCGGATATTCGTAAGGCGATAGTAGGGGATAAGACCCTTTCTACCTACGCTCACAATATCAAGATTGTCACGCGGGGAGGAATGGTCACGTTAAAAGGGCCAGTGCGCACGGATGAAGAAAAATCTTCCGTTGAAGCAAAGGCGAAAGAAGTTGCTGGGGCCGACAAGGTAACCAGCCAGGTAACAGTCGCGCCCGCTAAGAAGGGTAAGACAAAGAAGTCAGCATCATAAGTAAGTAACCGATTTCAATCAAGGAGACTACGCAAATGGCAGGCAACAACACATCGGTATTCGGTATTTATCCTACCCGCGCGAACGCGGAAGAAGCAGTTGAAGCACTTCGTACGGGAGGGTTCCGTTCGGAAGATATTTCAGCGTTGTTTCCAGATAACCAGGGCTCAAAGGATTTTGCCCACGAGAAGAATACAAAAGCGCCTGAAGGTGCAACCACCGGCGGCACCACCGGCGCTATCACAGGTGGAGTGCTAGGCTGGCTTGCCGGCATTGGAGCTTTGGCGATTCCTGGTGTTGGTCCGCTCATCGCGGCTGGCCCGATCATGGCCGCGCTGGCCGGTGCGGGAATCGGCGGAGTAACAGGCGGTCTGATTGGCGCGCTTGTCGGAATGGGAATTCCAGAGTACGAAGCAAAGCGTTATGAAGGCCGCGTGAAAAACGGCGGCATTCTGCTTTCAGTTCATTGCGACAGCTCAGATTGGATCAGCCGCGCAAAGAACATTCTGCACAGTACTGGGGCAGAAGATATAGCTTCGACCGGTGAGTCCCATGCGGATTTCGCCAAGCACGACATCCCTGTTTCCCGGACTGCCTCTGCGATTGATAACGAAACGTCTCGCGATGTCGACGCCGTCACCGACACACGCACGACACGCGCCACCGGCAACTACTAACAAATACTGGTAATTCCACTGTAGAGGGCAGACCCTAACCGGTCTGCCCTTTTTTTGCGATCATAACGCTGATGAACCGTATTCTGGCTCTGGCCATATTCCTAGTCACGTTAACCGGATGTTCCAAGAACAACCCCGAAACAGCCACCGCGCCGCCCAGAGACGAGAAATCGCCCGATCTGTACCGCGTCATGTTCGATACCACCAAGGGACCGTTTGTAATTGAAGTGCATCGTGATTGGGCACCGTTAGGATCGGACCGGTTTTATACCCTCGTGAAGAGCGATTACTTCTCAGGCGCAAAGTTCTTTCGCGTGATTCCAAACTTCATGGTTCAGTTCGGATTGGCTGCAAACCCAACTGTTACCGCGCGGTACGAGAGCACCGAATTTCCAGACGACCCCGTTAAGCAGAGCAATACCAGGGGTATGGTGAGTTTCGCCACGCGGGGTGCCAACTCGCGGACCACTCAGATGTTTATTAACTTCGGCAACAACGCGCGTCTGGACCAATCTGGCTTTACGCCGTTCGGGCAGGTGGTAAGCGGTATGGAAAACGTGGACCGCCTTTATAACCAATACGGAGAGGCTCCCAATCAAATGGAAATCAAAGCCCAGGGAAACAAGTATCTTGAGGTAAACTTTCCCCAATTGGATTCGATCAAAACCGCAAAAGTCGGTGCTTGACTCCGCAGTTGCGTTTCGATTGATACTCTTGAATCATATGCACGGATCTGCCGCAAACCCGAAATTCGACATTGTTGACTCCGCTAGAAGCGAAGGTTCTTTCACGGTTTTTTTAATGGCCTTGCAGACTGCTTCTTATATGGTGGATTACCTGAAGGGGGCCGGCCCATTCACTGTATTTATGCCCACGGATCAGGCTTTCGAATTGCTTGCGCCAGGAAGCATACAGGAATTGCAGAAACCGGAGAACCATGAAAGGCTCATGGCTATCCTGAAGGGCCACATTGCGAAAGGGTTATATTCCTCGGCGGATTTAAGATCGATGCAAGCACTCGAGACCGAATCGGGCAGCATGCTGAGGATTGAAAGCAGTGGCTCTGGCTTAAAGGTGAATAACGCGACTCTAAAAGGGCGCGATATTCTTTGCACGAACGGTTTGATTCATGCAATCGAAGCCGTGCAGTTGGATTCCTAGCCAACAACCGCAAGCGAATCAGTGTTGCCTGGCTTTGGCCCGTTCCACCATCGCCGCTGTGTCCGCAAGAAGTTTCTTTGCATCGTAAACGATTCCGTCTTTGATGGTAAATTTGACGCCGCCCACGCGCTCCATATTGCCGCTGGAGTCGTTTAGCTTACTGAAGCCCGTTCCGTAGAGAACCTTCAAGTTCTCAAGCGGGTTCTGATCCACAATCACCAGGTCCGCCAGAAGCCCAGGCCGGATAATCCCGAACTCGATCGGTTTACCTTTCGGCTCATGCAGTGCTTGCGCGCCGTATAGGGTGGCGGAACGAATTATCTCCAGCGGATGCAGACCGGCTTCGCGCAGGAGTTCCAGCTCTTCCACGTACGAGAAGCCGTACAACTTGTAAATGAATCCGGAATCCGTTCCGGTGGTGACGCGCCCTCCTTTGTTTTTGTAGTCTTCAATCAGGCCCATCCAAACCTGATAGAACTTCTTCCACGCGTACTCGTCTTCGCTGGTCCAGTTGTACCAGTACGATCCGTGATTGCTGCGGCTAGGCTCAAAATAGGCCCACAGCGAGGGAAGCGTATAAGTCCCATGCCATTCCGCAGTGCGTGCGCGCATCAAATCGCGCCCGGCAGCGTAGATGGTCATTGTGGGATCCATAATGGTGCGGCGCGCAACCAGTTCGTCCAGAAAACCGTTCCATTCCTTGCTACCGCGCGGGTAAATCTTATCCCACAGGCGGGCCACCTGGCCGAAGCGATTCTCCTCGTCGTTGTAGTTGTAATTCAGGGGATACGGTTGCACTGTGGTATCGCGTAGCAGCGATTCGAACAGCCCATAGTAGTGAGTTACGGTGCCAAGACCCAAGCGTACGGCGTCGCGGGCATTCATCCTGCCCACTCCCATTTGATCCAGGTGCGCGACTGACCCAAGCTGAAATTTCTTGCCTTCATCCAGCAGCGCCGCCATGATTTCCGGGTCTTCCGCCCCAAGTTTAATTCCGTCAATCCCCTTGTTCGCCGCGAACCGGACCCACTCTCTGGCTAGTTGCGGCGTGTGTACCGATTGATCCTTCCAGCCTTCACCGGTAAACGGCCGGTGATAGGCGTAGATTCGTGGCGCGACGATCTGATTTTTGGCGGAGCGATCGCGTTCTTTCAACGTCCAATCCATAGGCCCTGCGGGCACACCGCGAACAGTCGTGACGCCATGTGCCATCCATAGCTTGTGCATGTATTCGGCTTCGGGGGCTTTCGGATCACCACCTGTGTGCACGTGAAGATCGATAAACCCAGGCAGGATGAACATGCCGGTTCCATCGATTTCCTTCACTCCTTTGGGGGGCCGGTTTTGATCGGGAATGGGCACATGCGGAAACCCCACACTTCGTATTTCCGCAATCCGGTTGTTTTCGACCACGATATCTACCGGTCCGCGAGCGGGCGCACCGGTACCGTCGATCATGGTGATGCCGCGAATCACCATGCGGGGGTAGGGTCCCTGTCCTTCGCCGGCGCGGCGGTCTGGAGAATGCGCGATCGGCGCGGGCTGGAATTGAGCGTGAGCGGCCGACGTGAAGAACACCAGAGCGGCGGCCGAAACTAGTCGTATCAAGACGCGAGTATAAACGGTTCTATACGCGGCGGGTGGATTCGCGAATCACCAGTGCCGGTTTCAGAATGACTATTGTCTGCTTTGGCTTCGTTTTCGATTCAATCAGCTTCAACGCCAAATGCGCCGCACGTATCCCGATGGTGGCGCTGTCCTGATCCACGGTAGAAAGCGGCACGCGCAGCAATTCGGAATGGCGCGTGTTTCCCACTCCTATCAGCGCGATGTCGCAAGGGATGCGGACGCCCGCGTCCAGCAGGGCTTTCATTGCGCCGATCGCGGCCGGATCATTAAAGCAGAAGACCGCGTCGGGACGCGGAGCCAGTTTAAGGAGTTCGTTCATTGCATTGAAGCCGCTCACATCGCCGCAATCGTCCATTGCGTTTTCCGCAACCACGTATTTCGGGTCCACTTTGCGCCCATGGGCATTTAACGCTTTCACGTATCCCGTGTAGCGGCCTACTCCATTGCTTGATTCTGGGCCTCGAATATGAGCGATACGCTGATATCCCTCCGCAATGAGGTGCTCGGTTGCGAGGTATCCGGCAAGTTCATCATCCATCCCGACGAAGTTCGCGTGAACTCCTGCCAACTGCCGATCAATCAGAACATAGGGTACATTGCGCGATTCGATGTCGAGAAAGCTCTCCACCGTACCTTGTGCGGAGGCGATGATCAAAACATCCACCTGACGCGCCAGCAGAAGATCGATCTCCTGCCGCTCCAGTGCCGGATCTTCCTCTGAGGACGCAATTACCAGACTGTAGCCATGCGGCCGGATCTCTTTCGAGATCTCCTTAGCAATCGCGGCAAAAAATGGATGCACCAGCCCGGGCACTACCAGGCCCACCATGTAGGTGCGGCCCGTCACCAGCGTTCGCGCCGCAAGATTGGGGCGATAGTTCAGCTCCTTCATCCGCTGGAGCACGCGGTCCCGGGTAGCCTGGCCTATATCGGTGTGATTGCGCAGCACCTTCGAGACGGTCACAACGGACACGTTTAAATCCTGCGCGATGTCTTTTAATCGTATTGACACGGGCTAGAGGCCACCCTTGATTATGCGGCCTTGCCGCGTTCCGCTGCGTTAAGCCAGGGCCGGTGCGTCAGAACTTTTTGCGCAGCTCCGTAATGTGGACCACGTGATGCCTCCCGTGCCAGGAATACAGATTCGCTGTCTTGACCAGGTTCATGAGGCCTAAATCCGGGTGCCGGAAGCTTCGCTGCCAATCAGCTTCCGTTAGCGAACGGAGCAGCATGGTCCACCTGGTATGGAGCGCGTCCAGCAGTACGAGCGATGTTTCAGGCGGAGTGAGCCGCGTATCCCCCAATTCCGCCCACCGATCTTCCGCGTAGAGCTTGATTACGGGCTCGTCTTCGGTCAACGCAAGCTTGAAGCGGCCATAACTCTGCATGTGGCTATCGGCCACGTGGTGCACCACCTGCCGCGCCGTCCATCCACCTTCCCGGTAAGGCGTCTCCCACTGCTCACGTGTAAATCCCTGGACGGCTTCGCGCAGATTGGCCGGTGTCAAAGCAATATCTTCCACCCATTGGTCTCGTTGCGCTTTGGTTGGGTTTGTGGTGGCTTCAAACTTTCCTATCGGATAACGCGTGTCTGACATATCTTCCATTATCGGTTTGCAAATTGTGAAGTTTCTATTACACTAATCTCCAAATGATTGGCGATGCTGCGCAGAATCCGATCCTTTCGCAAATTGGAGACGGGTGGGTCTCCATTATTTGTGATCTCGCGGAAAAGTCCCCCCACGATCTGTTGCGCATCCTTCGGCCTCACGATGAATCCGGTTTCGGGGTCAAAACAGACAAGGGAGAGGCCGCATTTCGCGCGCGGCTGGATGAAGCGCTGGAATCCCTGCAACTGGCAGAGCTGGGTTTAAGCCTGGGAATGCTTTCCGAGGCAGAACTCAAATCGCTAATTGCGAAAGCGCCGATTATAGAGAAGGACGGCACCAGGCAAAACGCGCTGCTGGTCTTATTCAACTCCGACGCGTTACGCCGTTACGCGGACTATTACTTCTATTTCGGCATCCGGTTGCTGGCTGGCCGAATTCTTTCCATTCAACCCAAAGCGGAAGCCAAGTGTGAGACGGATCTGGAATGCAACATGGTGCCACTTGCGCTTGCGGCTCCCCCGGCACCGCAACTATCAGCCGGAACACTGGATGCGCATCCGGCTGTACGAGAGTATTTCTTGAGACCCTTAGCAAACACCGTCAATCACCCGAACCGGATTGCATTGGAGTTCTTTGATGACATTACCAGTCATCCGGACGAGAAGAAGCGATTCGAGCTATGGCTCAGCGGCTTGTGGCCATTTAACGGGGGGGCGGATGAGAGTTCTTTCCGTGCGATCGCATTAGGGATTCTGGGGTGGGTTACAGACCGGGTGAATTTTTACAAATACCTGGAAGGACCGCGCACTGACGATGCCACGCAGCTTAGATCTGTTTGGTTGGCGCGCAACCCGCTTACCGCTCGCTTCGGCGTGATTGAGATCTTTTGGCTGGCACGCGTGATGCGCGCCGAGGTCTCTTCCATCGGCCGTGTGCGTTACCTGCCGAAGTCATGGCTTCTGCTGCTCGCGGAGTATTTTCACCAGCAGGGCGACACCAAAAACGAAGAGTTGGCACGCAAAGCAGAACCTATTCTCCGCGGCGTGTTCGCGTATGCTTGCGACCTGATCCAGAACTCCGTGGAACTCACCCGCCGAGATGAACTGAGGTTGCGCGAACCGGATCAATACCCGGAACCAAAAGAAGAGACCGTGACATGGCGGGAAGCTTTCGATGACGAGCTTCAGGAAATTAACCTACAGAATCACGAGCGTACGCTCCACGGTGAGAGAACGGTATTCCATCAAGGGTGGGAAACAGGAAAGGCATCAGGTTGGAGCCGCCGTATTATCACTGGCGATTACCCGGCAAACCACATCATCGGTCTCGCCTTGTCGGGAGGCGGAATCCGCAGCGCTACTTTCAGCTTAGGCGTACTTCAGGGCCTTCAGGATTTCGACTTACTCAAGTATGTCGATTACCTATCTATGGTATCCGGCGGCGGCTTCATTGGAGGCTGGCTGTTGGGAAACGTTTATAGGACAACACACTGGCTGGGAAGGCTCACCAATTGGGAAGATTCAATTGCACACTTGCGGAAGTACTCAAAATACCTGGCTCCGCATACGGGTGTTCTCAGCGCGGATTCCTGGACCATGTGGGGAATCTGGGCTCGCAATGCAATTCTGATTCAGCTCACTGCCGTGTCCTGGTTGCTCGCCATCCTAACGGCGTGCTTGCTGACGAAGCCAGTATTCGACGCTATTTCTTCAGGAGCGGCGATAACAGCGGCACGCCTGATTTCTGCAGTTCTTCTCTGCTGGATTGGGGTAACTGCAGCCTTCAATCTTTATTGGATAGACCGCACCGACACTGGCAACTGCGGGCCGCATGCGATCTTGAACCGCGTTCTGGGTTGGTTAAACAAAAAATTGCGTTTCGACGAAACGCAGATTCAACGCTTTCTGGTATTTCCCTCCTGGCTAGCTGCTTTTCTGATTGCCGCTTTGCTTTGGCAACAGGCGAACAGTAAGTGGGATGACAATCAGCACCTGCCGATATTTTCATATTCAAAAATTTTACTGAACGGCCTGAAACCGTGGGCCCTCTTGTTCGGGGTCACTTTCGCATGCCTTTGTATTCTGGGCATGGTTACACAGAAGTGGAAACGTTGGACCGTACCGTTCTATGCGGGCCTATCAACCATCGTTCTATACCTGGAAATAGCTGGTGTGATGTATTTGTTCCGGCACTGGATTGGGGAGCCGACAAAGTTCGGGTGGTACGCCCTGGTATTCGGGCCGACACTGAACCTGCTGTCTACGGTACTAGCCGTGGTGCTGTTCATTGGGTTGTGCGGGCGTTCCAGTTCAGAAGCCACACGCGAATGGTGGACCCGCTTCGGTGCCTGGCTGGGAATGTACGGGTTGATTTATCTGCTGCTTTCCGTTGCGGCGGTCTTCGGTCCTATGTGGGTTCTTAATCTGGCGCAAAGCCATTGGAGTATCGCATGGGGTTCTTTGGGCGGCTTAATTGGCACGGTAATTGGTGGGCTGCTGGCAGGCAAGA
>JAYTGM010000279.1:0-5247 GCA_043733425.1 Terriglobia bacterium | reverse complement strand
AACAACCGTCGCCAATCCTGGCCGATTCGTGGATACGGGCGGTGGGCGCGATCTCGCTCATGGGTTTCACTGTAACCCGCTTGCATGTGGGAGATCATGATCAGGTGACAGTTCGCGAATTAGCAAACGCTTTGGCCTGCCCCTTCGAAGGTGAGGGCGGCGGGCAGATTACAGGCGCTGCCCCGCTTGATTCGGCCACTGCCGCCGATCTTTCGTTCGCGGCGTCGCCAAAAGCTTTCGCCGCGGCCCAGACTAGCCAAGCGGGCTGCGTAATTGTTGGGCCTGATTACTCAAATCACTCTCAAACAGTCATACGTTCCCCTTCCCCACGCCGGGCATTCGCCCAAGCTCTTGCTCTTCTCTTCCCGGCTACTATTCCGGCCGGTATTCATCCATCGGCGGTGGTGGCGGAAGACTTTATACTCGAAGACCAAGTTTCAATCGGGCCCGGCTGCGTCATCGGAACAGGTGTCACCATCGGCCCTGGTTCCACGCTGCACGCGAGCGTCACCATCTACCCTCGGGTTCACATTGGGCGCAATGCCATTCTGCACGCGGGATGCGTGATTGGCGCGGATGGCTTCGGTTTCGCACTTGACGAATCACGAAGGTACGTGAAGTTTCCGCAAGTGGGCACGGTTGAAATCGGCAACGATGTTGAGATTGGAGCCAACACTTGCATAGACCGCGCGGCTTTGGGAGTGACGCGCATCGGCGACGGTGTGAAGCTCGACAATCAAGTCCATATTGGCCACAACTGCCAGATTGGGAATCATGTTGTCATCGCGGCGCAGACCGGTCTTTCTGGCGGGGTGACGGTTGGCGATTATGCAATTATCGGCGGACAGGTGGGCATTGGCGATAAGGCGCGTATCGAATCTGGCGCGGTTATCGGGTCTGGCGCGGGGATTCTTACTTCAAAAATTGTGCGCGCCGGCGAACCAGTTTGGGGAACGCCTGCCCGGCCTCTGCGGGAGCATTTGAAGAGCCTAGCGACACTAGCCCGCCTGGCACGCGCCAAGAAGCGCTCGACAGAGTAAAACAGTGCTTGTCGTAACATAAGAGGAATTCCTCTTCTAGCTTGCGAAACTTTCCTGATAACAGCACTCCTGCGCCGATCCCGCTTGAGGTTCTAGAAGAGCAGAAGAGATTCTGGGCTAAGACGCTGCATGGAATTTCAGAAAGCAATCCCGCTCTCACGCTGGACGAGTTTTCGTTTGCTTATCCGCAGATTTCAGAACTCGCGCTGCTTACCGCATTTTGCGAGTTGCTGGCTGCGCATACTGAAGCGCTTGACCTTGTGGTGGGCATATCAAGTCCAGGTGCGGGGCAGTATTTAGCAATCAGGCTGCCCGCTGCGCAAGTCTGTTCGCATCGCGTGCGGGCAGCACTCCTTGATGCGCTGGAGCATCGCCACTCTGCCCCGGAACGCATCTACCCCGCCATGTTCCTGCCGCAGCAGAAGAATGGGCTAGGAGCGGCGCTGACACTCACTGCGAGCGGTTTTGAATACGATTCCAGTAGATACTCGCGCAGTGCCGTGAAAGCGCTTGGGGACGAATTCCTTCAACTGATTGATCCTCTTCCACCGGTTCCGGATGGGCTGACACATTCAGAGACAATCGCGGTTACTTCCGTAGCGGGCTCTCTCACATATGGACAGCTGCTGCACCGCTCCCGGGCGCTGGCTGGGCAATTGATCCGCCGCGGTGCAGGCAGCGGCACAATTATTGCGATTGAGATGGAGCGCTCCATCGATTTGCCAGTGGCCATTCTGGCTATCTGGCAAGCGGGGGCAGCTTACCTGCCCATCGATCCCGCCTATCCAGCAGCGCGCAAAGCGTTTCTGCTTCAGGATTCCGGTGCCGCGTTCAGCATTACGGACGCTGACTTCGATGATCTCGATACCGGCGCGCGCCATCATTCTTCCGCGACCGATCCCGATTCCACCGCATACGTCATATACACTTCCGGCTCCACAGGCGAGCCGAAAGGCGTTCCGATAACACACCGCAGCTTTGCCAATTTCCTTGATTCAGTGCGCCGTAAGGTGGGCATTTCATCTGAGGACAGGTTCGTTGCAGTGACAACGCTTTCGTTCGACATCTCCGCAATGGAGATTTTTCTGCCGTTGATCGCTGGGGCCACGCTTGCTATCGCCACACGCGAGGAAGCGGCAGACGGCCGCCGGCTTGCGCAGGTTTTAAGACGCCACAACGCGACCATGATGTTTGGCACGCCAGCTACCTGGCGCCTGCTGCTGGACGGGGGTTGGGCGGGGAATACAAGTCTGACTGCGCTCTGCGGCGGTGAGAGCCTGCAGACTGAATTAGCCGCCCAACTTCTGAGCCGCACGCGCGCCCTGTGGAACATGTTCGGCCCGACGGAAACGACGGTCGCCTCAACCATGTTGCAGGTGACGGCGGGCATGGACCCCGTACCAATCGGGAGGCCGCTTGCGAAGACGCAGCTTTATGTCAACGATGCAAACGGAGACGCCGTACCGGCCGGTACGGAAGGCGAGTTATGGATCGGCGGAGCAGGTGTCGCGCGCGGCTATGTGAACCGGCCGGATTTAACTGCGGAGAAGTTTACGCTTGACGGGCGCTTTCGAACGGGAGATCTGGTTCGGTTTCTCCCGGACGGCAATCTTGTATTTGTGGGCCGCGCCGATGAACAAATTAAGATCCGTGGGTTTCGGATTGAACCGGGCGAGATTGAAACCGCGCTGCTCCACTTTCCCAAAGTGACGCAGGCTGCCGTGCTGATGCAGGCCGAAAGTCTTGTTGCTTATGTAACACCCGAACAACCGACAGACGCCTTGCGAAACCACTTAGCCGCCATGCTTCCGCCGCACATGGTTCCCGCAAAGTTGGTGGCACTTCCGAGTTTCCCGCTTACGCCGAACGGTAAACTGGACCGGCGCGCACTGGCCGCAGCCGCGCCGTTGAGCGAAGCGCCCTTCGATGCGCCAGTTGGGCCAGTGGAACGAGTGCTGGCCCAAATCTTTGGTGAAGTTCTGCATCTGGACCGCATCAGCGTGACGGAAAATTTCTTTCACTTGGGCGGACATTCTCTTCTTGCAACGCAGGTGCTATCGCGTGTGTGGGAGATGTGGCGCGTGGAAATTCCCACGCGTGATTTGTTCGATTCGCCCTCCGTCCGAGAGCTAGCGCTGCGCATCCAATCGCTGCAATCCGCGCGCCCTCTGGAATCGCCGCGGCCTGCCCGTTCTCTAAACCCGCCGCTTTCGTTTGCGCAGGAGCGCCTCTGGTTTCTTCATGAGTTTCATCAATCGGAGAAGGCACTGTATAACATTCCCGCCACGCTCCATCTGACGGGCCCGCTGGATCCAGAACGTTTAACTCGCGCGCTCAACCAGGTGATTGCCCGCCATGAACCACTCCGCGCCAGCTTCAGCAACACGCACGGCGCACCGGTGCAAACGATTCATCCCGATGCCGCGATAAAAGTCACTGTCGGCAGCGTTGCCGAGACCAGAATATCGGCATCACTTCCGTTCGAGCTGGACCAGGCGCCTTTGCTTCGCGCGGCACTCGGAACCGCAGGTGCAAACGAATGGGAACTTGCTATAACCATGCACCACATCGTGAGCGACGGCTGGTCCATGGGAGTGCTCTTTCGCGATCTGAGCGCTTTCTATCGCGGCCATTCTCTCCCGCCGCTTGCTTTCGAGTATTCTAACTACGCCGCGGCACAGCGCGCCGATGCTCATCTCTTCGATCGCGATCTGCTTTACTGGGGCAAGCAACTTGCTAAAGGGCCCGCCCCGTTGGAACTGCCCGCGGACAGCCTGCGTCAAGCACAACTTACTTACAGCGGCGCTCAAAGCCGGTTCAGGTGGCCCGCTGAACTGGGCGCAAAGCTGATCGCGTTTAGCCGCGCGCAAGGTGTCACGCCTTTCATAACACTGCTGGCGGCATTTAACGCTCTTCTTTTTCGCTACACCAATGAAAGCGATCTGGTTGTGGGAACTCCTGTTGCCAATCGTTCCCGTGTGGAAGTGGAGCCGCTGATTGGCTTCTTCGTCAACACGCTCCCCCTCAGAACGCAGGTGAACCGGGAAGCTACGTTTCGCGAGATTCTTCAGCGCACCAAAGACACTGCTTTGAATGCATTCGCACATGGCGAAATTCCTTTTCAAAAGCTGGTGGCTGAACTGGAGCCCGATCGCAATCTGGCACACACTCCCTTCTTTCAGGTGATGTTTGCGCTGCAGAACGCAGCGGGGGCGGGGCTTGATCTTCCCGGCGTCACGGCTTCCGATGCGCGTTATGAGCCGGAGTTTGTGAAGCTCGATCTTTCCGTGAACATAGAGCAGATTGAACCGGCGTTTCACGGGTCAATCGATTACAATCGCGACCTGTTCCACGCGGACCGTATCTTGCGGCTTGCCGGGCATCTGGCCACATTGCTGGAAGCCGCTCTCACATCACCGGATTCCGCGATACAGCACCTGCCCTTGCTGACGGCTGCCGAGCAGTACGAGTTAGATAGCGAATGGAATCAGACTTCCGCGCCTTTCCCGGAAGGTCCATTTATCGGCGTGTTTCGTCAACAAGTGGCAAGGCGCGCAAACGCCGTTGCGGTGCAATTTGAAGATATAACGCTCACGTATGCGGAGCTCGATCGTGTTTCCGATCAATGCGCAGGCATCGCGCCGGGCACGTTGGTACCTGTTGTTGTCGAGCGCGATGAGAAGCTGATTCCGCATCTTATTTCCATATGGAAAGCGGCCAGCGCGTATGTACCTATTGACCCCGAATATCCAGCGAATCGCCAGCAGTTCATGCGGGAAGACAGTGCTAGCGAGGGTTCGACCGATGGCTTGGCTTATGTGATTTACACTTCCGGGTCGAGCGGAAATCCGAAGGGCGTACGCGTTTCGCAACGCGCGTTGATGAATCTGCTGGAGGGCATGAGGACTGCGCTGGCGGTAGATGAATCTGACGTAATGATCGCGCTGGCTACCGCGGCGTTCGATATGTCAGTGCCTGAGCTCTGGCTGCCTTTATATTGCGGCGCGAAGCTGGTGCTTGCGACAACGGAAGACCGCCGCGACCCCGTGCGATTGCGGAGGCTGCTGGAAACCACCGGCGCCACAATGATGCAGGGCACACCTACGCTGTGGGCAGGGCTGCTGGATGCGGGATGGCTGCCGGGTCCGATTTTTAAGCTGCTGGTTGGTGCGGAGCCGCTCCCCCAAAGCATTGCGGAACGGCTGGC
>JAYTGM010000278.1:0-13538 GCA_043733425.1 Terriglobia bacterium | reverse complement strand
GTCTGCAGGCTTTTTGGGCAAGCAGCGGTTCCTTGCCGCCATTGAACCCTGGCACGGGAATCAGGTCGCCATTTACCGCGAGCGTTCCCGGCACTGGTCAAGAGAGGTGATCGATTCCGACTTAGTGGACGGTCACACCATAGCCGCGGCAGATTTCGATGGACGTGGAAACGATTCGGTACTGGCGGGTGCACGGGCAGGCGCACGATCCTTGTTTCTCTACCATTGGCAAAATGGAAAATGGTTAAGGCAAGTTGTGGATGAAGGAAATATGGCGGCGGCAGCCTGTACTGTCGTCGACCTAAATAACGATGGCCTTCTGGACTTCGCCTGCATTTCACCGGTTACTCAGAATTTGAAATGGTACGAAAATCGCAAGATTCAAGCAGAGGCGGGCAAAACGGAAGCGAGCAAAACGGAGGCGGCCCAAAAATGAGGGGCAGCACTTAACTGACCCCTCTTGAGGTGATGCGCGGTCTTGAAACACCCGCACCTGAACGTTCGCAATGAGGAGGAGTCACTGCATCCATCCAGGATTTTGATCAAAGGCCACCACGCCTTACGACTGATTGAGTATTGCGCAGGTACTAGAGCATGTACATACTTCATTGTAGTTATCGAGTAATAGTTACCCAAAAAGTACTATATAATCCGGTGCAACATTCAGTCACCTTCCAAAGCTCTTGGTCCCCAAATTGCCACTAGAACGCCCATGCGATACCAGGTAGTTTTCAAAAAGCGATTCAACCAGGAAGGCGATGGGTCAGATTCTCCGCAGGTTCTTCTCAACCTTCCCGACGGAGTAATAGAAGAGGCTTCCATGGTGGAACAGATTCAGCCCGATAGCGTTCACGTGGAAGAGAGCATGGATGAGGACGACGATTTTCTTCCGTTCGGCAGTGAAATCTGGGAAATTTCCGTGGTGAACAGCCGTGAAGACGAATTTAAAAGCGCTCTGGAAGAGAGCGGCGTCGTGATGGAATACGACGTTGTGGAAGAAGACGACGAAGCGGAAACCACCAAGTCAATAGCCGGCTAAAGAGGCTGGCAACCCCTCCGTATAATAGAGTCATGCCTTTCGAACTAGTGGTGAACTATCGCCCGCGTGGCGATCAGGTTACTGCCATCGAAGAGCTTACGCGCGGCATCCGCGACGGAGAACAGCACCAGACTCTTCTGGGCGTCACCGGTTCCGGCAAGACTTTCACCATGGCCAAGCTGATTGAAACCATGGACCGTCCAGCTTTAGTGCTGGCCCACAATAAAACTCTTGCCGCCCAGCTTTATGGTGAGTTTCGCTCGTTATTTCCGAACAACGCGGTAGAGTACTTCGTCAGTTACTACGATTACTACCAGCCGGAAGCTTATATTCCGTCAAGCGACGTTTATATTGAAAAGGAATCCACGGTCAACGACGAACTCGATAAACTTCGCTTGGCGGCCACGCGCTCTTTGTTCGAACGCCGCGATTGTATTATCGTCGCCAGCGTAAGCTGTATCTACGGTCTCGGTTCGCCAGACGCTTATTACGGCATGATTCTCATGCTCGAAAAAGGCCAGAAGATCACCCGTAAGCAGATTACCGCCAAGCTGGTGGAAATTCTCTATGACCGCAGTGAAACCGATTTCCGGCGCGGCACCTTCCGTGTCCGCGGCGACACCATTGAGGTGTTTCCCACCTATGACGATTACGCTTATCGCATTGAACTCTGGGGCGATGAAGTGGAATCGCTCTCGCAGGTGGATGCGCTTCTCGGCCAGGTAAAGAAGACGTTTGTTCGCCTTCCGATTTACCCCAAAACGCACTACGTCATGTCGAAAGACACCAAGGAAACCGCCATGGAATCCATCCGCGTGGAATTGGAGGGGTGGCGTCCGCAACTGGAAGCCCAAGGCAAACTCATTGAAGCGCAGCGGCTTCATCAGCGCACCTTGTTCGATCTTGAAATGATGCGCGAGATTGGCTATTGCCACGGCGTGGAAAATTATTCCCGCCACTTCTCAGGCAGGCTTCCCGGTGAAGCACCTCCCACTCTGCTCGATTATCTTCCCGCAGATTCACTTATCTTTATCGATGAAAGCCATCAAACCGTGCCACAGCTTCACGCCATGTATCACGGCGACCGGGCGCGTAAAGAAATGCTGGTGGGCCATGGATTCCGTCTCCCCAGCGCGATGGATAACCGCCCTCTCACGTTTGAAGAATTTGAGCACCGCGTCAATCAGGTTGTCTATGTATCCGCCACTCCGGGCCCTTATGAACTGACTAAATCGGCCGGCGTTGTGGTGGAGCAGATCATCCGCCCCACCGGGTTAGTGGATCCTGAAATCGAAGTGCGCCCCATCAAGGGGCAGGTCGATAACCTGCTGCATGAAATCCGCAAGCGTGTTGAGGCCGATCAGCGCGTTCTGGTGACGGTCCTCACCAAGCGCATGGCCGAAGACTTAGCCGAGTATTATTCCGAAGTCGGGGTGAAATGTAATTACCTTCACTCGGAAGTAAGCACGCTCGACCGCATCAAAATTCTCCGCGACCTGCGCCGCGGTGAACATGATGTTCTCATTGGGATCAACCTGCTGCGGGAGGGCCTCGATCTGCCGGAGGTTTCGTTGGTTGCCATTCTGGACGCCGATAAAGAAGGGTTCCTCCGTTCCAGCGGTTCGCTCATTCAGACCATCGGCCGCGCTGCCCGGCATCTGGAAGGCCGAGCGATTCTGTATGCCGACGTGATGACCGACAGCATGAAACGCGCCATTGACGAAACCAACCGCCGGCGCACCGTGCAAATGGAATACAATCGCGTCAACAACATCACGCCGCAATCCATCATCAAGCCAATCGATATGACGCTGATCGCCATAGCTGAAGGCGATTACGTCACCATCGCCGCCGAACCGGACAAGGATGAAAGCCTCATGAACCCGGCGGAGCGGGAACAGTTCATTGTGGAGCTGGAAGCCCAGATGCGCGATGCCGCCAAGCGGTTCGAGTTTGAGAAGGCGGCGCAACTTCGCGATAAGGTGAAACTGCTACGCACCAAATATGTTGCCGGAATAGGAATCCCGGCAACTCCTTAGCGAACGAATCATATGCCCGCCCGCAAACTCTGGGCACTAGCCGCAGCCGGGGCGGCAAGCCGAAGTTTCTTAAGCCGCATCCCCTCGCTCAGAAGTCACCTGGGCCCGGTTTCTTCCACGTCCTTTCGCGTTGCCACTAGAATTGCGAACGCTCTTCGAGCCGGCACGGCTGTGCGGACTGCCGCTGAACTATCAGTCGCGGACGTGCTGCTGATTTGCGTCCCCGGTACGTCGCTCGAGCCCCTGGTCGATCATAATTTTATCTTGGCTGTTAACTGGCCTGGCAAATCGGTGCTGATTTTGGAGGGCCTGAATCCGGCTCCGATTGCGAAGGCACTGCGCGACCGCGGTGCCGCTGTCGGTACGCTTTCCACCGTGCCCGGCTTGCCCGATCACTTTCTGGTCACGGGCGACCGCCCGGCGGTTCGGTTAGCCAAGACCATTGTCCACTCGCTAAAGGGTAAAGCGATTGAGATTGCTCAGGATCGTCTGCTTCTTTTCGAAGCCGCCCTTACACTCACCGGCAGCCTGTTCACGCCGCTTGTGGAAACCGCCGTGGAAAGCCTGCGCCAAACGGGTTTGGACCAGGTGTTAGCGGCAAAAACCGTGGATTTACTCTTCCTCGAATCTCTGAGATCCTTCCGGCGTAGCGGCCGAAAAAGTTGGAGCGGTCCCATTGCCAGGGGCGACCGGCCGGGCATGGACGCACAACAAGAAGCTCTCCATCTTGTAAAACCGGCCATGGGTGTTTTCTTCCGCGATGCTGCCCGCTTCGGCTTTGAGCTTTATCAGACCTTTCCGGAACTGACGCGTTACGACAAGGTCCGCTGGAAAGAATTTCGCAAAAATTATCCGTCTTGAAACAACCGTATTCCCGCTACTCCACGTGCCCCGGCGCGCGCACATAATTCCTGGTTAGCCGCGTTCACGCCGCCCAAAGCAAAAACTGGCAGCACGGAGCAGTGCGCTGCTTCGTGCAGAACCCTCAACCCAAGCGGCGCGCCATATTTCAATTTCGATGGTGTGGCAAATATCGGTCCCAACACAGAAAAATCCGCGCCTTCCTTTTCCGCAATCAATACCTCTTCCACGGAGTGGCAGGATGCCGCAATCAGGAATCCCGGGGGCGCAATCGTCCGGCAGCGGCTCACTGCCGGTGAGTGCGCGGGCAGATGTACGCCATCCGCGCCAGCCGCAAGGGCGATGTCCATCCGTTCGTTTACAAGTACCTTCGATGCCTTCCGGTCAATCGAAGCAATCAGAGCCAGCAAACGGCGCGCACTCCAATCCTTCTGCCGGATTTGTATCAGTTCCACACCGGCGTTCACCGCGCGCTGAATCTTGAACAGTACCGCCTCTGCCGTGGCAGTGCCGTCCGTAATGTAATAGCGCAGCATCAAACGGTTGCGTGCAGACTTGATGCGGGAATCTCAATCCACCAATCGGTTTGGCCTTCATGGGTGCGAAAAAGTTCCTTTGACATTTCCACCATAAGGGCAGGCTCAAAGCGAACGCGTACCCCATCCGGCAGTTCCGTAACTGCCGATAATCGCGCCGCTACGCGATTCGGTCCTGATTCGCGCGCCACTGTCAATTGCGAAGCGGGAACGCAAAGCCGCACCTGATCTCCCAGCAAATGCCCGGGCAGATACGCGGCCGCAAACTCCCGCCCCAGCATGCGCAAGCGGCTGGTGTTGCGCCCAGGGTCAAGCGCCAGAATCTCCGCTTCGAACTGGTTCGCTATTCCCAGAATCTGCGCAACCTTAGCGCTTGCGGGGTTCCGGTAAACCACGCCCGGCGTACCCGATTGCAGAATTTTTCCCGCGCTCAACACAACCACCGTATTCCCCAACGCAAAGCACTCGGCCAGATCATGAGTGACAACCAAGATTGGTATTCGGTATTCCTGGCGAATCTGCCGCACCAATTCGTGTAGTTCATTTCGCAAGGAAAGATCCAGGCCACGCGCCGGTTCATCCAGCAGCAGGAATCTGGGCTCTGCCACTAGCGCCCGTGCAATGGAACAACGCTGCTTTTGCCCTCCCGACAACGCGGCGGGAAGAGTTCCGGCAAACTCCGAAATCCGGAACCTCTCCAGCATCTCCTGCACCCGCCTGTGCCGCTCCAACCGGGCGTGCCGCTCCGCTGCAAACAGAAGATTGTGCCGCACGGTCATATGCGGAAATAGCGCATGGTCCTGAAACACGTAGCCGCAATTTCGCCGCTGCGGTGAAAAGTTCACGCGCGCGGCCGCGTCGAAAAGGATCTCATCATCCAGCAGGATGCGCCCCTCATCCGGAGTCACAAAGCCGGCCAGGCAATCGAGAGTCAGCGTCTTGCCGCCGCCACTGGCGCCGAAAAGCACGGTGATTCCCGGCCCGGCTTCCAGCTCCAGATCCAAGGCAAAGTTGGAATAACGCTTCACAATCCGCGCGTGAATCACCGTGGTTTGCGGCGCTCCAGCCAGTTTGCCGCGTAGACAATCACTAACGTAAAGACAGAGATCACCAGCACCAGCAAACACGCCAGGGAGCCGTTGCCGCTCTCCACCGCGTCATAGATTGCGACCGACGCAGTTTGCGTCCGCTTCGGAATATCGCCCGCAATCATAAGGGTTGTGCCGAAATCGCCAAGCGAGCGCGCGAATGCCAGCACGGCTGCCGCCAGAATGGAGCGGCGTGCCAGGGGCAAGGTAACGCGCCAGAAAAGCCGCCACTCGGAAGCGCCCAACGTTCGCGCCGCGCGCTCAAATTCCCCGCCCACTGATTCCAGCGCAGCCCTGGATGATTTCACCAGAAGCGGGATGGCATGAACCGTGGAGGCCAATACCGCCGCTTGCCAGGTAAAAACTAACGGCCCGCCGAACACGGTCTCATAAAAGCGGCCCACCGGCGCGGAACGCCCCAGCATCACCAGCAAATAGTAGCCAAGCACCGTAGGCGGCAAAACCAGCGGCAGCGTGATGGCGGCATCCAGCAATTCCCGGCCGCGAAAGTTTTTGTTCGCTAGCAGGTACGCCAGCGCAACTCCCAATACAAGCGAGATAAAAGTTGCGCACGCCGCCACGCGCAGGCTAAGTGTCAACGGTGACCAGTCGATTGGCATCGGGCGTCCACTATCATAGCCGTCCGTCTAAACTTGCTTTATGGATTGGCGATCCCCCTCCGGCAAACTCCTGCGCATCGAACTGGGAGACATCACGCGCATCCCGGTTGACGCCATTGTCAACGCAGCCAATTCCGCGTTAGCAGGAGGCGGCGGCGTGGATGGAGCCATCCATCGCGCTGGCGGACTCACGCTCATGCGCGAGCTCCGCCGGTTCGATGGCTGCCCCACCGGAAGCGCGGTAGTGACGCATGCAGGCAACCTGCCCGCGAAATGGGTGTTCCACGCCGTAGGTCCGGTTTACCGTGATGGGAAGCAGGGCGAACCTGAGTTGCTACGAAGCTGTTACATAACGTGTTTCGAACTCGCGGAACTCTACAAGGCCCGCACCATCAGTTTCCCCGCCATCAGTACTGGCGTGTACGGCTATCCCGTAAACCAAGCCGCCGAAATCGCACTAGCGGAAGCGAAGCATTTTCTCACCCAAGCCATGGTCGTGGAAGAAGTACATTTCGTGATGTTCAGCGAATCCGCCCTGCAGATTTTCAGCAGCGTCTGTCAGGGCTCAACATAAGCTGCATACGTCAGCCGTATCCTAAGGCCAGTGGGAACCAAGAAGGAGATTCCTAACTTCAAGAACGAGGAAGCCGAACAAGAATTTTGGGCGTCCGCCGATTCTACGGAATATATTGACTGGACGTCAAGCAAGGGCCATCAATTGAGGCCTTACCCGGTCATGCGGTCCAACCGATCCCAGATCTCCGCTGCCGGTATCCCCGCGACAAAAGTGTCCCTCTCCTCGAACTCCCCATCCTGCCATCTCAGCAGCATGCGCTTTTCAGGGTTCAATACAAAAATTTCCGTAAACCCCCAGCGGTCGTAAGCTCGGCACTTCCCAATAACCCGTTCCATTGCATCATCGGGCGATAGAATTTCAGCCACCACCTCAACGGCAACCGTTGGATACGGCATCTCCACACGCCCGCGGGTTGCAATTACATCGGGCAAAAGCTGCAGATCTGGGTCGATCTTCAGCCGCACTTCAGCCGCAGCTTTGTAACCCGCTTCCACCAGCACTTGCATCAGAATGAACTGAAGCAAACCGTGCACGAAGTTTGGCATGGATTTCTGAACCGCCTCCCCGTGCCAATATTCGTGATAAGGCTTAATCTCGCCGTAATCATTCTCGAATTTCGACTGGCTCAGTCTTGCGACAGTCACGGACATACCGATCATTATCCCAACAAATGCCCCATCCGGTCCCGCTTAGTATCCAGATAAGTCTGCCGCGAAGCTACCTCCGGCACCAGGCTCGGCACCCGCTCGCTCACTCTCACCCCAGCCAATTCCATCGCGTTAACCTTCTGCGGATTATTCGACATCAGCCGGATCTCACTCAGCCCGAAATACCGCACAATCTGGGCAGGCAACGTATAGCTGCGTAAATCACTGGCGAACCCAAGCTTCTCATTGGCCTCGATCGTATCCAGCCCCTCGTCCTGCAATTCATACGCACGCAGCTTGTTCAGCAGCCCGATCCCGCGCCCTTCCTGGTGCTCATAAATCAGTAAGCCCCGGCCTTCTGCCACAATCTGCTGAAGAGCCAGTTCCAATTGGGCTCGGCAATCGCACCGCAAACTGTGGAACACATCGCCTGTCAGGCACTGGGATTGTACGCGGACCAGCGGCGCGGGCGTCTCGGCCTTCACAGTCAGGTCGCCCATCTTCAGAACTACCGCTTCTTCCACTCCCGAAGGAAAATGTCCTTCGAAGCCGAAGATCCGGAAATGTCCCCAATGGGTGGGAAAATCGGCTTCCGCCACTTTGGCTAGCCGGAACGCCTGTGCAGTTTGCATTGAGAATGAAGAGGTTAGCTCTATTATAATGGTCGCGGGTGGAACCATACTTCATCACGTTGCTGGTCAAACTAGGCGTGGTGGCTTCTATCGCCGCGTTCGTCATCCGCTACCAGCCATTGCGCCGCACCTTAATGCGTGATGCGCGCACGCTCGATCAGCGCCTCCGCCTCTCTCTCTGGTTTTCCGCCATCTTCGGTTCCGGGGTCGTTATCCGAGTTCTGGTGCGCTCTTATGAAGCAGTCGATTTGGGCATGGAAGGCAGTATGCTCGCCGGTGTGGTCGGCGGGTACGTCACCGGCATGTTGTCCGGCATCATGATTTCGGCACCGGCTATGTTTAACCATGAATACCTTAGCCTGCCGCTCTTTGCAGGCATAGGCATTTTGGGCGGTCTGGTGCGTGATCTGGCATCCGATAAAGAAGATATCTGGCGCTTCTCTCCTCTCTTCGATCTCAACCTGATCCGTGCGCTCACCAAGGGCCACAATTACCGCCGCGCCCTGCTTCACTTCATCTTCGTCGCCGCCATTCTGGTTGCGGAATTCCTCCGTCAAACGCTGGGCGACGTTTTCCCTGGCCGCATTTTCTCGGTCGATGACAAGTGGCCCAATCCCCCTTTCCTGGCTGCGGTCGCCGTTTACACCACCACGTTCTTCGCCGTCGCGCTCCCTCTCAAAGTCTGGAACAACACCCGCACCGAAGTGAAGCTGGAAGAGCAGGGCCGCCTGCTCATGCAAGCCCGCCTGGAGGCTCTGACCAGCCAGATCAACCCCCATTTTTTGTTCAACACGCTGAACTCCGTTTCTGCCCTGATTCGTACCAATCCGCAGGAAGCACGCGTGGTTGTCTTGAAACTATCGCGCATCCTTCGCCGCCGCCTGCGCCACCATGACAACTTCGCTACCCTGCGCGACGAACTGGAGTTCATCAACGACTACCTCTCCATCGAAATGACGCGCTTCGGCGACAAACTCCGCTTTGTCGAGAACATAGATCCCGACACATTAGATATGCTTGTGCCCAGTATGTTGCTGCAGCCGCTAGTCGAAAACTCTATCAAACACGGTTTGGCCAGCAAAGTGGAAGGTGGGGTAATCACCATTGAGACACACAAGTTGGAGAATCGCCTGCAACTAATCGTTCAGGATGACGGCGTCGGCATCGCCGAAGAGAAGCTAGCTACACTTTTGGCCGAAGGCATCGGTGTAAGCAACGTTACAGAGCGCCTGAAAGTGCTTTTTGGGAGTGATTACAGAATGTGGATCGATAGCCAGCCGGCGCGCGGCACCAAAATTTCCATTGAGATGCCAGAGTTTCAAACGGCCTTCACGTCCGTTGCTTCCTGATATGAGCGGATTCACGGCATTTGAATTAGAAGCGGCTCCTGCAGCTCAACTGCCCGCCTCGCTCCCGCAGCGCACGCGCCGGGTTTATGATGCGCTCGCGGAACTCTATCCACTTTCCACTTGGCTTTTTCACTCGAGCGCCCATCGGCGGGCCCTGCGCTTGTCTGGCATCGAAGACGGCATGAATGTCCTCGAAGTGGCCACCGGGTCAGGCGAGATGTTTCGCCGCCTGGCCCAGGTGAATCGAAATGGCCATACCGTGGGTGTGGACCTCTCTTCAAGGATGGCCGCCCGCACCCAGCGAGTCACGCGCAACAAATTTCCTGGCAGCCGCACGGATTGCCAAGCCGTCGATGCGCGCGCCATGCCCTTTCGCGACGAAAGTTTTGACGCGCTAGTCTGCTGCTACCTGCTGGAACTGCTGCCTTGCGAAGATATCGAGAGCACCGTCGCCGAATTCCACCGTGTTCTTCGGCCCGGTGGCAAACTTACCCTAATCCTGATCGGCCAGAACGCCCCATTCTTTAATTCCATGTATCAGGTCTGTACCAAAGTAGCTCCGGCATTCTGGGGCAGGCAAGTGGAAGAACGCCTGCCAACCATAATTGAGAATCACCGTTTCACAATTCTCCAGGATGAAAAAGTACGCCAGATTTTTTACCCTTCACGCGTATTGGTAGCTTCGAAGTAGACTATTCTCATGTCCGATCAATCCAAAAAGTGTGCACACCCCGCATGCCAATGCATAGCACCAGAGAAAGAAACATATTGCAGCAGCTACTGCAAAGACGCAGGTAAAAACGATGTGGAAATCTCCTGCGATTGCGGCCATCCCGGCTGCAAACTGACCTAAGATTTACCGCCCGCCAGCGAACTCTTCGAAACTCTTCGGAGCATTGTAGTAGAGAATTCGCTGGCAGCTCTCGCAAGTCATGATCTTGTCTGCCGCCTTCAACTCTTGAAGAAATTGCGGACGCAGCGTGATGCGGCACTTGGAACAGCGGCCTTCAACAGCCTCGGCAATTGCCACGCCGCCTCTGCCCTTGCGAATGCGCTCGTAATTCGAAAGGACCGCGGGTGGTATCTGGGCAGCCAACTCCTTCCGCTCTGCCATCAGTGTCCGCAGCGCAGCCTGATCGGCGGCAGTTCGCTCACGCGCCGTCACCTTTTCCGCATCCACATGCTTCTTCTCGTCTTTCAGTGCGCCTTCCGCCGATTTCACATTGCGGTCAAGAGGCTCGGCCGCGCTCATCAATTCCAGAATGCGGTCTTCGCTCTTCCGGATTTCCGTCTCGCAAAAAGCAATCTCATTCTGGAACGCTCTGTACTGCTCATTCGTCTTGGCCGTCAGCATCTGATCTTTCAGCTTTGAGATCTTCTGCTCATTCACCTGAATGTCGCCTTCCGTCTTCTTGCGCAAAAGCTGGTTCGCTGTCAGCGCGGCTTGATCGGCCTTCAGCTTCTGCTCGCCGCCTAGTAATTTCCGTTCAATTTCTGCAATGTGTTTGGGAAGTGAGGCAATTTCCCCGTTCAGTTCTGCGGCGCGAGTGTCTAAGTCTTGCAATCGCACCACAACCTGAAGATCGAGAACCATGTAGTTTCAGCCTATCATCGAATTCTGAGCTTGCGCATCAGTGGGCGGGCAATCGCCGCCTCCGCCGTTTCCAGTTCCGGCACCCCCAACAGGAAACAAACCGAATAGAACGCTGCCACGCCAAGAGTCATCGATACCGCCAGGTTCGTTAGTAGGGCAACAAAGTTAGCTCCCGCCAACGCCCGTATCCAATAGTTCGAGGACGCGCAAACCGCTGCCAATAGAGCCGATGCCGCCACAATCTTGAAAAACGACTGAAGCAGCGCCCCACCCTCCACGCCACCGATGCGCCGCCTGATCAGAAACAGCAAAATCAAAAAGTTGAATAGCGCAACCGCTGAAGTCGAAAGCGCCAGCCCCCGGTGTCCCAGGTGAAAAAATCTGGTCATGGTGAACGCCACGCCAAAATTAATCGCAACGGAAGCCATGCTCACCAGCATCGGGGTCCTGGCGTCGTTCAACGCATAGAACGCCGGAGCCAGAATCTTCACAGCCGCGTACCCGGTCAAGCCCACTGCATAGCAGGAAAGCGCAATCGCGGTCTGGTGTGTGGCGAACGCGGTGAACGCGCGGTGCTGATAAATCAGCGCGATCATGCTCTCGCCCAGAACCGCCAGGCCCGCCGCGGAAGGGATGGTCAGCAGCATCACCAGCGCCAGCGAGTGGGAGAGTGTTTCTCTGAACCCCGGCATATCGTTGGCCGAGGCGCTCCGTGAAATAGCCGGCAGCGAAGCCGAAGCAATTGCTACCCCGAACAACCCAAGCGGTAATTGCATGAAGCGGAACGCATAATTTAACCAGCTCACCGGTCCATTGATTACATGCCCGGCGGCATCCGTAATGCCTGTTGCGAAGTTTGAGTTCACCAGCACATTGATCTGCACCGAAGCATTCCCCAGAATCGCGGGCCCCATCAGCCTCAACACGTTCTGAAACCCCGGATGCGCCAACTGAATCTGTGGCCAGTACCGGAACCCCGAACGAATTAGCGAGGGCACCTGAAACAACAACTGCATCACGCCGCCCACCACCACGCCGTAAGCCATGCCCTCAATGCGCGAAACGCCGATCCGCGGCCCCAGCCACTGCCCCAGCACCAACCCGAACGAGACGGAACCCACGTTGAACCACACGGAAGAAAGCGCCGGCACGCCGAATTGCTTGCACGCGTTCAATACGCCCATTGCCTGCGCCGCCAGCGCCACCACCAATAAAAACGGGAACATGATGCGCGTCAACCGCACCGCCATTTCGAACTTGCCGGGAATCTTGTGGAAGCTTGAAGCAAACAGCTCCACCAGTTGCGGGCTGAATACCATGCCCGCTATCGAAAGCAGGCCCACAATCAGCAGAATCGCGGTAGCCACCAGGTTATACAACTCACGCGCTTCGTCCTTGCCCTTCGTAGTCAGATACTTGGTAAACGTGGGCACAAAGGCCGAAGACAGCGCCCCTTCCGCAAACAGATCCCGCGTCAGATTTGGAATGCGGAAGCCGATGTTGAACGCATCCATCTCCGCGCCAGCGCCAAACAAAGCGCTCATCACGCTCTCACGCACCAGCCCGGTAATCCTGCTCAGAAAAATCGCGGCGGAAGCAATCCCCGCTGACCGTGCCACGCCCACGATAGCTTTCACCGCATTCGGGGGTTCAGGCTCGCCAGCCTCTTCGGCCAGCGGCGCGTCTTCGTAAATCAAGGCTTATTCCACCCTGCGGATTTCTACTTCCTCATACACCTTGCGCGCCTGCTCCACCGTCGCAAAACGCATACCCGGCAGCGCCGCCGACGCAGTTCCCGCCGCCACTCCCCAACGCATCGAGTCGTGAAAATCGTTCGTAGTCTGCATCCGCCACAGAAACGCCGCCGCCAGCGCATCCCCCGCGCCAATCGGGCTTACCGCATGAATATGCGGCGGCACCACCTCAGTGATCTCGCCCTGGAACGCTCCCACCACCCCGCGGCTCCCCAGCGACAAAATCACAGACTCCGCACCCAACCGGCTTATCTGCTCTGCGGCGTTCAAATACTGCGTCCGCGTCAGCAACGCCGTATTCAGCAGACGTTCCGCTTCCGCCTGATTCGGCTTCACCACCGTCGGGTGCGCCCCAATTCCCAGCCGCAAAGCTTCGCCATCGGTATCAAGCAGCGTCTTCACTTTCTTCTGGTGCGCAAACGCAATCAAGTTGGCATAGAAATCGTCGGGAACCCCAGGCGGCAGGCTGCCGCAAAGCATCAGCCAGCTCACGCCGTCCAGGCGCGCCCGCACCGCTTTGTCCAGCTTTGCCACTTCGCTCTTATCCAGAGTCGGCCCCGGCTCATTCAGCTTCACCGTCAGGCCGTGCCGGTCCATTATCGTCAGGTTCGTCCGCACCTTATTGCGAATCCGCACCACCACCACAGGGAAGCCGCAATCTTTTAAAAACTCTTCAAAGCGCGCGCCCGATGCACCCCCCGCGGGCAGAATCGCAATAGTCTCACCGCCAAAGCTATGAATCACATTCGCCGAGTTGATCCCCCGTCCGCCGGGCGTATCTTTGCTGGACAAAATATAAGCG
>JAYTGM010000277.1:0-5262 GCA_043733425.1 Terriglobia bacterium | reverse complement strand
CAGCACCACAGCCCGAGCAACACGCATCCGAATCGTCCCTCAATTGTAAGGACGTTACTCAAAACATACTCGTTACTATTTGTGGCCCACTACACTAGGAGCAATCCGGACTGAGCACATTTACAAGATGCCGACAAGCCGTCAAAGTGTTTGCTATAGACTCGAAGAATGGCGATGCAGCAACGGTTGACCGCGATCATCGAGCGGGAGGACAGCGGTTTCGTGTCGCTTTGTCCCGAACTCGATATTGCTAGCCAGGGCTCATCAATTGAAGAGGCAAGAACAAACCTAATTGAAGCCCTCACTCTGTTTTTTGAGGTTGCGGACCGGTCGGAGATCACGCGGCGATATCACGGCGAGGTCTTCGTAACCTAGGTCGAGGTTACGGTTAGGTAGACTGCGAGTTCTCTCCGGCTTGGAGATTTGCCTAATCCTCGAACAAAACGGATTCAGAGCAGTCCGGCAGCGAGGCAGTTACCGGATTATGCAGAAACTATCACAAGACACGACGATCACGGTTCCGATTCCTCTTCTCGATCCGGTCAGATAAGGCACGCTCTTCAGTATCGTTAGACAGTCTGGACTTCCCCAAAGTTTATTTGAGGCTGGCCAATAACTATCGAGTCTGGCTTCGCTCCAATCTTCGGGATGCCGACAAACCGTCCACGTGCCCCGGGGAAATTGTGGATCACAGATTAGCACCGCTACTTCTTTGGGAGTTCCACTGTAGAGGGGCATTTATCGGGAGCGAAGGCGTTTATCATAAACGGTATGCTCCGATATCACGTTGGATTTTTCCTGCCTCGGACGGTCGGCGAGATGGTGGTGGCAGAGGCGTTAGATTTCCCTGGGGCCGTCAGCCAAGGTTTCGATTTGCCGGATGCCCGGCTCATGATCACGAGCGCATTGGAAGATCTTGCACAGTTGCTTCTGGAGGAAGGCAGACCCTTGCCAGTACCAGCTACTGATGTGGATTGTGGGAGCGCCGATCTAATTGAGCTGATACCGCTCTCAGTCCATGCTGGCATAGCGGAAAGGTGAAACGGCACGAATTGCTGGACCATATACGCCGCAACGGATGCTTTCAGGCGCGGGAGGGCGGACGGCATACGATTTTCAGGAATCCTCTAAATGGAGTAAACGTTCCGGTACCCCGTCACTCTGAAATCGATAATCAGTTGGCGCGCAAGATTTGCCAACAACTCGGGATCGCACCGATTCGGTAGTCCGTCATAATCGGCGTTTCAGAAGGTTGTTTGCTGACCGTAAACGCAGAATTCCTCACCAGAGTTTTTAGGCTATTGCGATGGTGGACGCTCCCATCTACCGGCTGGATCGAACATTCTGGCGGGCACCGCCCCACGGCCAGGCTCCCAACCAGGCAACAAAAGCCCCTGCTATCAAAATCAGCGCATTCAGTGCCTGTCCTGCATTCTCGAACGAGTAGCCCAAGCCATAGAAGAAGCCCTTCACCAACAAAACAAAAACGCCCAGCGCGAAAAGGAACAGTAGGATTCGCAAACGTCCGGCTACCGCCAGCAGAATCAAAAACAGACCTAACAAACCGAAGCCGAATAACCACGCCGTCGCGTTCTTAGAATCCCAGGGGAGCCAGCCGAGCTTCAAATCCAGATCGCCGCTCAGCACCGTTACCGCCACCACGGCAATGGCCATGGCGCAGAGCACCGCCTCGAAGATCCAGCTGTAAACCCTTAGTATGCCTCTGATTAAACCCAATCGCCCGGCTCCCTTTCTTGAAAACGAAACTGTCAGTCTATCAAGCTTGTACCTCTGCCGGTGAACTGTGCTATTGCGTCCTTGTTTTCGGAAGCATTACAATAATTACAAGAGGTTACAGACACAAGTGCAGCAGCAAGAAGGTGCTTTGCGGCCAAGGGAGCGGGAAATCTTGCTTTCCCTGGTGCGCGCCTATATCGAAAACGGCGAGCCATTAGGTTCACGTACCCTGTCGCGCCTCAGCACTTCTGGTTTGAGCGCTGCCTCTATCCGCAATGTAATGGCGGATTTGTCGGAAGCCGGGTATCTCGATCAGCCGCATACTTCCGCAGGCCGCGTCCCCACGGAAAAGGCTTTTCGGCTCTACGTTTCCACCATCAATACCCGATCCATACCGGGCACTCACGACGCGCGGTTAATCGCGGGCTTAATTCACGAAATTAGTGATGCCACGTCGGTGGAAGCCTGCATCCAGCGCACTTCGCAGGTTCTGGCGGAGATGACGCGCAATTGCGGAATTGCTGCGGCGTTGCCTGGGACTGACCAGGAACTCGAGCATATAGAGCTGATTGGTCTTTCCGATCGCCGGGTGTTGATGATTCTCGCCACGCGCGACCGCATGGTGCGCAATCGCGTAGTCACCCTGGAAGAGATGATGACGCCTGACGATTTAGGCTCTCTCCGCAACTACGTAAACCGCAATTTCGCGGGATGGAAGCTGAGCGATGCCCGCCGGGAACTGCTGAGCCGCATGGAAGAGGAGCGGGCAGAATACGACTTCGTTCTTACTCAACTCACGGTGCTCTATCAAAAAGGATTGCTGGAAGTGGATTATCAGCCCTGGATCCACATGGAAGGGGCGTCGAATCTTGTTGGGCTTGATCTTCATCTAACTCGAGAGAGAATGCGTGATCTTTTTCGGGCTTTGGAAGAGAAAAAGCGCGTAGTGGAACTGCTGGACCGCTTTCTGGAACCATCGAACGGGCAAATCGGCGTTCACGTGGGGCTCGAAGATGCCCATCCGGCCATGAAAGAGCTTGCTTTGATTGGTGTTTCGCTTCCCTTGCCCGGAGGCCTGATTGCCAGAATCGCCGTGCTTGGCCCAGTGCGGATGCAATATGAAAGAGTGGTTGCCTCTGTTCTTCATTTGGGCCAAGCCTTCGAGCGCGCTCAAACATAATTCTTACAGGGTTGCCGCTTTGCCCCGATTGAAGTGCCTGTTACCCTAAAATTGCCGTGATCAACGATCCTTCCAAACCAAACGTTTCAGATATGCAAGCCGATAACGCCAATTCCGGACAGGGTGCCGGATATTCGAACGATACGAATTACGTGGAAGACCTGTCCGGTGTGCAACTTGCCGCTGAAGTCACAGCGCTGACGTCCGAACGGGACCAGTTAGCGCATGAAAAGGCGGACTTGCAGGACCGCGTCTTGCGCCTGCAGGCAGAATTCGACAATTTCCGTAAGCGCAGCGAGCGTGATCGGGCTGAATTTTCCCAGTACGCGGGGATGGAGACTCTGCGCGAAATTCTGCCGGTGCTCGACAACTTCGATATAGCGCTGAAGACTGAAACTGCCGATAAGCACTATGCGAAGGGAGTGGAAATGATTTACCAGCGCATGGTGGACAGCTTGAAGAAGTTAGGTCTAGAGCCAATTCAAACCGCGGGGGAGAAGTTCGATCCGCATATTCATCAGGCAATTGAGAAAGTGCAGACTGAAGATTCGCCAGATCACACCATCCTGAGCGATTTTCAGCGCGGGTACCGGTTCAAAGGGAAACTCCTTCGCCCCAGTATGGTGAAAGTCGCAGTCCGTCCGTAGTTCGTTTCAAAAATTAACCAAGCAGCCTATGACCGTGACAAAACGCGATTATTATGAGGTGCTCGGCGTCGGGCGCGATTGCGATGACGCACAATTGAAGAGCGCGTACCGCAAACTGGCTCTCCAGCACCATCCCGACCGCAATCCTGAGAACCAGGATGCAGAAGAAAGATTTAAGGAAGCTGCGGAGGCCTACAGCGTCCTCTCCGATGGCCAAAAGCGCGCGACTTACGACCGGTTCGGCCACCCCGGCATCCAGCAGATGGATCAGGGCGGAGGAGCTGATCCGAATGGCTTCGATCTGGGCGATCTGTTTAACCAATTCGGGTTTGGCGACATTTTAGGCGGCCGTGGGCAGCGTGGCAATCGCACCATGCGCGGCGAAGATCTCAGGTACGACCTGCAGATTGGTTTTGAAGATGCCGCGTTCGGAATGATCGCGGAAATTCAGGTGCCGCGCCACGAAAAGTGCGGCCATTGCCAAGGGTTGGGTGCCGAACCCGGCACTTCTTCCGCGACATGCCCGCAATGCAAAGGGCGCGGTGAAATGCTTTACCAGCAGGGCTTCCTTTCCGTCCGCAGAACCTGCAACCAGTGCGGCGGTGCCGGCAAGGTAATCAGGAATCCGTGCCGGGATTGCCGCGGCCAGGGAACGGTTCTGGTCAACCGCAAGCTGAAGGTGACCATCCCCGCAGGTGTGGCTGATGGGAACCGGCTCCGGCTCTCCGGCGAAGGGCAGCCCAGCTCCAATGGCGGGCCCAGCGGCGATCTTTATGTGTTCTTAAAAGTGAAGGAACACGCTTTCTTTGAACGCCATGAAAATGATCTTCACTGTGCCATTCCGGTGAACTTCGCGCAAGCCGCGCTGGGTGCTGAAATTACCGTGCCCACTCTTGGGGAACCGACGGTGCTGAAGATCCCGGAAGGCACCCAAAACGGAGCGCAATTCCGCTTGAAGAAACAGGGCATTGCCCAGGTGAACGGCCACTCGCGCGGTGACATCGTGATTCACGTTCAGATCAAGACGCCGGCCAAACTCAGCCGCGATCAGCGCAAGCTTTTCGAGCAATTGCACGATACGCTTCCGAAAGATAATGAACCCGCCGGGAAAGGTATCTTTGAACGCGTCAAAGATCTATTCACTTAACGCTACCCGGTGAACCGGTACAGGCCGGAACACCCGTAGACGCCATAAAATTGAAAGGAAGGCGGCAGACTCTCCACTACGGCTTGCCAAACTCCGTAATCCGGCTCGCGCCCGTTCCGCGGATCGTTGTAATCGTGAAACTGCACGAACGATCCCGGTTGCATTACTTTGTCCAACATGGGGCAAACGGCGGCTACTTCCTCATAAGTGTGGGAGTGGTCGATGAAGGCAAAGCCAAACTTTCGCCCAGCGGCAATCAGCCCGTTTACTTTTCCAATTGCAGGTCCAAGCTGAAAATCGATTCTATGGCTTACCTGATTCAGATCCGCATTGATCTTCCAGCCAACATCCGCAATATCGATCGGGACCACGCGCCCCGCGCGGCCGGAATCGATCACGGCCTGGGCCAGAATGCACGTGCTCAGCCCCGCGTAGGTACCTAATTCCAGCACGTCGCCCGTGGCGTAATACGCCAGCTCGTACAACTTCAGCGCATCCCCTTTCCAGAGCCAACCTTTTATGATGGTTCCTACGTTATGGTCTAAAAGCCC